>JANXVV010000050.1 GCA_025351525.1 Humisphaera sp.
CACAGCCGCTAAAAAAAATCGATCGTCTTGGAATGACAATGAGGCGAAATCAGGCCCCTCCCACTTCCTGACGATAAAAAGGTAGTGAGCCGACTAACCGCCGAGACCATTCTCCCCTGCGCGACATTCCGGCAAGCATCCATCTCGCACGCGCGGTCCACACCCCGCCCCGGAATCGCCGTCCTTCTGGTCTACGGCTTCACCCTCTTCCTCAGCGCATCGCTGCTCTTCCTCATCCAACCGCTCTTTGCCAAAATGGTTCTTCCCCGGCTCGGTGGAACCCCCGCGGTCTGGAATACCTGCATGGTGTTTTTTCAGGCGTGCCTGCTGCTGGGATATCTCTACGCACACCTCACACCGAGATGGCTCGGCGTTCGTCGGCAAGCCGCCTTACATCTGTGTCTTCTCGTGATTCCTTTGCTATTTCTGCCGCTGCGACTCCCCCGCGATTGGTCCCCCACCGGCGATCACCCGATTCTTTCACTGCTGGCGATGCTCGCGGTTTCCGTCGGTGTTCCATTCTTTGCAGTGTCGACTAGCGGACCACTTCTTCAAAAATGGTTTACATCTACCGGTCATCGGGCGGCCATCGATCCCTACTTCCTATACGCCGCCGGTAACACCGGCAGCCTGCTCGCGCTCGTGGGGTATCCGATCGTTTGCGAACCCTTCATACGCCTGACCCAGCAGACCCGCCTGTGGAGCGTCGGTTACGGGTTGCTCTCGCTCTCGATCGCCTTTTGCGCACTGACGGTCTGGTGCTATGGCCCGACGACGAAATGTGCCGAACCATGCAAGCCTCTCACCGCAGTTTCAAGCCGGGTTCGGCTGCATTGGATCGCGCTCGCATTCATCCCTTCCACCTATTTGCTCGGCGTGACCACGTACATGACGACTGACATCGCGGCGGTGCCTCTCTTCTGGATCGTCCCGCTATCGCTCTACCTCTTAACCTTCATCCTGGTGTTTCTCAAAACGCCGCTAATGCCGCACGCGCTCGTGGTCCGACTGTTACCCATCGCCATCGTCGGCACCACGCTCTTTCAACTGGCCCATGCCGCCCAACCCATTTGGCTGGTGTTGCTCATCCATCTCACCGCGTTCTTTTTGGCCGCGATGATGTGCCACGGCGAACTGGCCCGCCGTCGCCCTGCCGCCGAACAACTGACCGAATTTTACCTGATGATGTCGGTGGGTGGCGTGCTCGGCGGCTTGTTCAACGCGCTGGTGGCCCCCACGTTTTTCAACCGTGCTTATGAATATCCAATCGCGATCATCATCACGTGTTTGGCGATGCCATTGACGGGAATACCCGTGAAATTTCCGTCGCGCCGATGGCTCGACATCGCAATCCCGCTGGGCGTCGGTGCGTTCGCTTTGTATTCCGCCGTTTTGATTCCAGTCGGGTTGCGGGAGGTTCGCGGCGTCGCCGTACTTATCTCGGCGGGTGTGCCGATCCTCATCTGCTTCGCCTGTCGAAATCACCGGTGGCGGTTCGCGATCACCGTCGCCGTCCTGCTCGGCGTCGCCATGTTTCACGTTCCGAACGGCGGCGACACGCTGCACATTCGCCGAAGTTTTTTCGGGGTGCATCGCATCGTCGCAAGCGGGGATGGGCTCACGCGGGAACTCTATCACGGGGCAACCGTCCATGGCCGACAGCGCTTCGATTCGCTCCATGAACCGATCGATGAACCACTCAGTTATTACCATCGCAGCGGCCCGGCGGGCGATATTTTCTCGATGCTTCCGCACGGCCGTACCGCCGTCATCGGTTTGGGCGTCGGCAGTTTGGCCGCGTATGCCCGGCCGACCGAGGCGATGACTTATTACGAGATCGATCCCGATGTGCGGTGGGCCGCGGAACAATCGGGCAGCTTCCACTTCCTGCAATCCGCCCGCGATCGCGGGGCGGCGGTCGACATCGTCCTCGGCGATGCGCGCCTGACACTTTGGCGCGCGACGGATGCACAGCACGACCTGATCGTTCTCGATGCGTTCAGCGGCGATGCGGTGCCGGTCCATCTGCTGACGCACGAAGCCGTTCAACTGTATTTGAGCAAATTGAATCCCCATGGCGTGCTCGCCGTTCACACGTCAAACATCTATCTCGATCTGCGGCCAGTCCTGGCCTCGCTCGCCCACGACACTTCCTGCACTTTCCTCTACCGCGAAGATCTCGACATCACGCCAGAGGATATGGCCGCCGGCAAATGCCCGTCGCAATGGGTCGTCATCGCCCGCGACCCCATGAGCCTCCATCGCCTTACCGAAACCCGCCACTGGCAGACATGGACCGGCCCGAAGACCGAGCCTTGGACCGACGATTTCTCAAACGTGCTGAGCGCCATGCGCTGGCGGCAGTGAACGGTTCCGGCGCAGCAAGGTCGCATGGGCGTCTCGCCCATGTTCTTGCATTCAAAGAAGCATCGGCGAGACGCCCATGCCACCTCTGCACCCTACCCCTGCACTTTCTTCGTCGCCGGTTGCGTCGTCGGCTTGGAAAATTTCCCCATCAGATTCAGCAGCTCCAGCCGCTTCGGATGCTCCGGTTCCAGATCCAGCACCATTTTCCACTGCGTCACCGCATCCGTGTACTTTTGTATTTCTTGAAAGGCATCCCCCAGTTGCAGATGCAGCGCCGCATTCTGCGGGCTCTGCGAGACGGCCAGCGTCAGATAGCGGATGTACTCCTCCAATTTGCCCGCCTGATTGTACTGATCCGCCACCTTCACATACGCATCGACCAGCGTCGGGCCATAGGCGGTGGGATCGAGTTCGATCGCATGCTTCAGCAGCTTTAAATATCCGTCGTGATCGCCGATGCCGAAGGCCGCCTGCGAATGATAAAAGTAGAACAGCGGTCTGTCCTCCTTCGGAATGCTCGGCTCGATCTCCCTGAACATCACGCTGGCCTGCTGATATCGACCGGCATTGAGATAGATATTCGCCTGCAAAAACCGAATATCCGGCCGATCGACGATGCCGTCCGCCATCGCTTTCGCCACCTGATAAATCGCCGAAGCCGACGGGGCCACCCGGAATTGTTCCGGTTGCCCCGGCACCGATTCGATCAGATACCAGTCCTCATTGATCGTGCCCGGTTTGCCGGCTTTGATGTTCACGATGGAGATGGGTCCGAAATAATTTCGCAGGTTGAAGTACGCCGTCCCCAGTTTGTAGTGCAGCACGGGTGAATTCAGCCCGAGCGCCAGCGCCTGCTGATACGACTCGGCGGCCAGCGAAAAGAAATTTCCGCCCAG
>JANXVV010000584.1 GCA_025351525.1 Humisphaera sp.
CTTCGAGAGCAGATCGCGCATTCCCTCCAACCGCTGAGGGGGGATATCCAGTATCGACAGCCTCATTCGGCAGGCGATGTCCACCCCCACCGCATATGGAATCACCGCGCTCTCCGTCGCCAACACCC
The DNA here is from genome assembly GCA_025351525.1 of Humisphaera sp. Classification (GTDB taxonomy): domain Bacteria; phylum Planctomycetota; class Phycisphaerae; order Tepidisphaerales; family Tepidisphaeraceae; genus JANXVV01. Next base: position 129 of record JANXVV010000584.1, read on the forward strand.
CACCGATCGGCAAGCCATATCCCTGATGGGCATCCGGCATTAACGCCCCCGAAACCGCCACCGGCAATCGAACCGCGTTCTTCATCTGCTCGAGCGCGCCGGCTTCCAAACCTTCGCCCCAAATCTGATACGGCGCAGGTTCGAGCCGTTCTTCGTAGGTGGATCGCGTGGCCGTCTGGTCGATGAGCGACTGAGCAATCGTGCCCCAATGCGGATGTTTTAAAAAACTGGCCGGTGCCGCCAGTAATGCCTTCAAATCGGCTTCGACTTCATGCGACTTAAACGCTTTTCCCGCATCCGCGATCGCCTTCACCGCGACGCCGATGACCGGGCCGGGTTGAAAGCCGAGTTGTAGAAGTTGTCGGGGTTTCATAGTGTCAGCGCTCTGTGCCACAACGCATCGTCCGCCGAAAGGGGAAGATCCCGCCGGGGATCCGGTACTGAGCATCGACGCGAAGAAAAAGGAATTGCTCGGCAATTTCGACGCACACTTGCCGAAGCGGAACTACCAAGCCGTACCAACAATCAAGTAACGCACGGAAGTTATTTCGGGCCAATTCCTTAGCATTCATTGCGGTCTAATAACGAAAGTCCATCGTGAGGCTGATCTTGTCCAGGTCGCCTTCGGAGATTAGCACGTTGCGGTATCCGGGTCGGCATCGTTAAAGAACAACCAACTGTCGGGCAGGTCGTCGACGAAGGTGGGTCCGCGCGGCGCGGCGTCCGAGGTGATGTGCGGCGGGCTGCCGTAATACTCGTATTTCTGACGCATCGGATCCTGCACATCATCGGGGGAGTTCCATACGGAGGGACTCCCGCGCCTTGCCAAGCGCGGGAAGGAGAATGGAGATCAGCAACGCTATGATGCCGATCACGACAAGAAGTGCCACCAGCGTAAATGCCGGAATGGTACGCCTGGCTTGATGTAATTTTGACACGGCATCCACTTTATACACCGTCCGGACAAAGAAATGTTCCGAGCTAAGCCGCTAAAGATTGCCGGACGTAATGCTATTCGCATCGAATGTAGAGTCAATCCCGGAACAGAATGGCGTTCACCGCCTCGGATGTTCTATTTAAAATACAAAGGCGATGCACATTGCACCGAAATGGTGGTGCGGGCTTCCAGCCTGCAAATCGGAAGCAGGCTGGAGGTCCGCACCACAAAATGAACCACTGCCAACAACCCATTTACTTACATTTCCCTAACTTTTCACTTGACATTCTTTATTTGTTAGGTAACAATTACCCATAACATTACCCGATTCGTCGGAAAGGAATGGATGCCATGATGACTGTGAAGCAGATTGAACGGAGTTGGTCGGCGAAGCATTACGAACGGCTCTTTCGCGATTTGACCGTCAGCCGGTCCGAGACGGTTTCGATGATCGAAGTCGATGGCGACTGGAGCATTCCCGCCGCCGCGATGGCTTTGATTCGGATGGATGAATTGATTCAATCGCATGTGCCTCTGTATCGGCAGTTGCTGCGGGCCGTGGTGGTTTCGCAGGGGTCCGATGGTTCGTGGGGCGATCCGGCCATCACGGCTTTGTGTCTGCGTGCCCTGCTCTGTGGGGATGGGCAGGGATTGTCAATCGAACGCGGCATGGATTTTTTGGCCCGCCTGCAAAAGCCCGAGGGTTTGTGGCCCAAATATCCGCTTCGTCGCATGCCGGAGGATGCGCTGGTGTCGGCGTTCATCCTGTTTGAATTGGGCGATCAACCGGCGTTCCAATCCGCAGTGCGAATGGACGACGTCGTGGGATGGTTCGAGTCGAATGAGTCTTTTCTGGGTGGAACGGCCAGGGATTTGTGGAGTCAGGCTGCGCGGAGGTGTCGTGCGAAGTTGCGGGAAGTGGCGGTGAGCTGGTCATAGCTGAATCGTCACGCGGTTGCGGATTCCCATGGAACAAGTTCCATGGGCTTTCAAACGCGACTGGACATTCCTTCGATCAGTAAACAAAGCGCGGAACTTTTGTCTAATTCGTATGAGGGGTATGCCGTCATCGCGAAAGGTCGATTCCGGCCTGATCGAGAATGGCCCGCGCGACCTGGTTGGCATTATACCCCGCCTTGAGTCGAACGAATGGCTTGCGGTATTTGTCGCACAGCTCTTTTAGCTCGCCATAGGAATGACTCGACCAGCGAATTGCCATCACCACGACGGCGACGGTCGGCTTGGCGATATCCGGTTCGAAACGAGAAAGTGATTCGTGCTTTTCGGTGGTCGGCCAGATCAATTCCTCCAACCCGAACGCTTCTTCGAGCGCGCGCTGGGCGAGCGGCCTCCGTTGCCCTCCCACCAGCAACATTTTTTTTCCCCGCAGTAATGCGGCCACCTGGGCGACCTCCTGTCCCCATTGCCGTTCGGTGGGGACGGTGTCGACGCGAGTCGAGGTGCTCTGATAGCGGTCCAATTCATCGAGCACCGCCGTCATGCCCGAACCGAATGGCAGATCGGGAATATTGGCCTCCAACGGTAGCAGCAATTCGCGCACTTCGACGTTGCTGGGCGGCATCCCTTGCGCCACCATCGTCTCGATCGCATCGGCTATCTTCCGCCAATCCTCGTCCGCCACCGCCCCTTCGGCGCGAGCCACCCGGGTGGCGTGATAGCGTACCTTGTTGAGGAGAGACTGCCGTTCGCGCCCCTTCTTTTTCCGCTGCTCGATGGATTCCCGCATCGCCGACACGCGCGTTTGCAGCGCCAGCCAGCCTTCGGGCACGGCAATGTCGTCGACCCGCATGTAGCGATCGATGAAGATATGCCGCGAGGAAGCCTCGTTTCGCAACCACCAGAAAGTGTCCCGCTGATCCTGATCTTCCCCGGTATCGAGCACTTCCAGCAGCCCCGCCCGAAGTGCCGATTGCGCCTCGGCCAACAGATAAAACGACTCTCCCAAGGTCTGCTCGGCTTCCGGCATCTCGCGCAGCCATACCACCAGATCCGCCGCCTGCGCCAGCGTGTCATAGCATCCCGCCAGCGTCTGCATCATGTCATCGGTCGGCAGTGATGGACCGCGCGGGTCGATCATCCACAGGTAACAACTCGGCATCGACTTGGCTTGGGCAATGAGGTCGCGGTATCCGTCGCCGAACTCGCGGAAATCTTCACCGGCCAACAGCCTTCGTTGCCGCTCGACGGCCCAGCGGCAGGCCTCGGCCTTGCATCGGCACCGCTTGGCAATCAGATCCACATCGGTGGGCTCCGCATTGGTGGAATCTTCCGGGGCGGCTTCGATGACCACCGGCCCGGCAAATCCAGCCGCCCGTGCCGCAGGCTTGGAAGCGTCTGTCTCGCTGATCGCCTGAATCGGCCAAGCCGCGCCGCCGATTTTCAATATTTGCGTCTCGCGCGGGAGAGTTTCAGTGACAACCCTGACCGCCGGCAACGGTGCCACCTCGGCCAATGGCGGCGCGGCAATTGTTGCTGGGGTGGCCACCGGAGACTCGGGTGGCTGATAAAGGCTCGAATCGGCGGCTTGCGTCGGCTCGTCAAGAAAAGCGAGAAACTCGACCGTCAAAACACGCAGCGCATCCCGCACGCGAGGGTTTTGCCGAGCGAGCGCCCCCAATGCCTTTAGGAGGATATCGTTAGCGCTGGGTTGGGTCGATTCAGGAGACAAACGGGTCGCCTACTTTCTTAGAGCTTCTAAAACGTCGTCTTGCTTCCAAGTTTGAAATCTCCGCAGTGGCACGGCCTTCCAGCCCGTGCTGGCGAGCCAGCACTTAAAAACCGTTTAGATCAAGCACTCTTACGCACGTAACCGTCAACACGGGCTGGAAGCCCGTGCCACGATGAACGGTTTTCATGCTCAATAAAGTATGGCATTTCTACACGTGAAAACGAAGGGAAAAAAAATGCGACCTCGAAAGGTCGCACTCTTGAATTGCATTTCATTTTGTCAGAAGGCCACGCCGGTTGACAAAATCATCTCATTCGAATTCTAAAAATTTTGTCGCCGCTCGGTTAGCCGCGACGCTCAGCGGAGCGACTCTCAGTCTGCAAAAGCAGCGCTCCGCTGCGCGTCGCGGCTAACCAAAGTCGCGCACACTATTAAAAAAAAGTCTTACGCATTCCGCTTCGGCAAATTCGCAAAATGCCGCTTCGCCTCACCCACCAGATAAAAACTGCCGGTGATGCAGATCAAATCCTCGCGGGTGACCGCCCGATTCGCGATGGCCAACGCCTCGACCAAGGTGGGTGCGACTTGTGCCATTTTGCCATAGAGTTCGACATATCTGGCCGCCAACTCATCGGGGTTGGCGCTGCGGATGCTGTCGACTTTAGTGAAGATCACTTTGTCCGCGCCGCTGCTCAGACGGTCGAGCATACCGGCGACGTCTTTGTCGCCACAGCATCCGAAGATGACCACCATCGAGTCGTAAGGCACATGTTGCCCAAGCGCCTTCATCACGGCATCAAGGCTGGCGGCATTGTGCGCGCCATCGACGATCACGCGCGGCTTGGCATTCACCATCTCCATGCGGCCAGGCATCGTCGTCTTTGCCAAACCTTCCATCGCCTTGGAGTCGTTGATCGCAATGCCGCGGCTTTTCAGCTTGTCCAACACGCTCAAGGCCAATCCGCAATTGATCGCCTGATGCTCACCCACCAACGGCACCGCAAGATGCTCGAACTTGCTGTTGGCGGTCGTGAGGCAAATGCGATTGTGCGGCCCAAGCATTCGGCTGGATTCAAACCGGAAGCTGAACTCGATGCTCTTGCCCGTGATGTCCAGCGGCGCGCCGACTTTTTCCGCCACCCGCCTCAGCACGGCTTCCGCGTCCGGATCCTGCATCACCGTGACCGCCGGCACGCCCGTCTTGAAAATGCCGGCCTTTTCCTCGGCGATTTTGGCGATGGTATGGCCCAGCTGGGCCATGTGATCCTTGCTCAGGCTCGTGATGGCCGTCACTTCCGGGGTGATGACGTTGGTGCTGTCCAACCGTCCACCCAGGCCGGTCTCCACCACCGCGATATCCACTTTCTGCTCGGCAAAGTGCTTGAACGCCACTGCCGTCAGCACGTCGAAATACGTGGGGGTCGGACGCATTTTCGTGCCGATCGGTTCGATGGTTCGAACCAACCGCGCGAAATCGTTGTGGGAGATCATCTCCCCGTTGACGACGATCCGTTCGCGGACGTCGATCATATGCGGGCTGGTGTATAAACCGACCTTGTATCCGCAGGCTTGAAGCATGGAGGCGATCATCGCGCAAGTGCTTCCCTTGCCTTTGGTTCCGGCTACGTGAATGCTCTTGAACTGTTCGTGCGGATTCCCCAGTCTCCGCAGGAGCGATCGCATCCGATCCAGATCGAAATTCTGGTTGTTGTACCGCACGATCCGCAACCGCTCGAAGTCGGTCAGCGTATCGAGATACTTCAAGGCTTTGCTAAAGGCGATGCCCGGGCCGGGCAGCGCAGTTTTAGGCTCGGTAAAAGGACCGGGTTTACGGTCGAGGAGATGTTCGGTCCGTCGAACTTCACGTTTGACGGGCTTCATGCCACGCGGTTTAAGAACCGCTCGCGTGGAACGAGACGAAGTGGCCACGGCGGCCACGGAACGACGCTTCACAACACTGCGCCTGACTTTTGTGCGGATGGCCATAGTGTTCCAATAATATCAGATTCAAACGCAATCTTCAAGTTTTGCGTATAAAGCGTTGCAAAAAATGGTTTTATCGATTTTAACTTCGACGAATCCGGCCCTATAATCATTTCGTTTTCACCATTGGCACGAAGAAGGGTGTTTTACTTTGCGCACCTGAATGGTTACCCTATCCAGCACCGTCTGTTGATTTTCCAGCTATCTCCGGAGTTCACCATGGCCCAATCGGCCACTTCAAAACCTACTGCGCCAAGCAAGCGTCCTAAAAAGATCAAGACCATCGCCTTTGTCAGCCTCGGTTGCCCGAAAAACCTCGTCGACAGCGAGCGGATGCTGGGTCTGCTTGCCATGGACGGCCTGACTATCACCCCCAACGCCGCCGACGCGGATGCGATCATCATCAACACCTGCGGTTTTCTAGAGGCATCTAAAACCGAGTCGATGTCCGAAATCCGCGACGCCGTCAAACTGAAGACGGACGGCAAATGCCAGCGTGTGATCGTCGCCGGTTGCCTCGTGCAGCGTCACAAGACCAAGTTGCTGTCCGATGAACCCGGCATCGACCGCTTGGTGGGTGTCTTCGATCGAGAGCATATCGTCGATGCCGTTCGCGGCCAAAAAAATCCGCGCCAGGAACATGGTCATTTCCTCGGCAAGTATCACGATCTGTCAAGGGAGTTAAGCGGTCAGTTGTCAGTGGTCAGTGGTCCGCTGTCAGGAGTTGATGGTAATTCCAACGGACCACGGACCACTGACAACGAACCCGTACAGCGTCGAGAGACCAAAACCAACCGCCTTCCCGTTTTTGAGAACGACAAAGGCCGATTCCGTCTGACTCCGCGGCATTATGCTTATCTACGGATCAGCGAGGGTTGCAATCAGGGTTGCACCTTCTGCACGATTCCAGGCATCCGGGGGTTGATGCGGTCCAAGCCGATCGAGCAGATTGTGGCCGAGGCGAAGGAGCTCGCTGCCGACGGTGCGGTCGAGTTGAATCTGATCGGCCAAGACACCACCAGTTTCGGCACCGACATCGGCTACACCCCCGGTCTGGCCGGCCTGCTTCGCACGCTGGATCGCGAACTTTCAGACGTGCATTGGTTGCGGCTGATGTATGCGTACCCGAGTTGTTTCACGGATGAGATGATCCAGACGATCGCCGATTGCTCGCGCATCGTGCCGTACATCGATATGCCGTTGCAGCATATCGACGACGAGATTCTCACGAAGATGCGGCGACGGGTGAGTCGCCGGGAGATCGAAACGCTGCTGAACAAGCTGCGTAAGACCGTTCCGAACATCGCCATCCGCACAACGTTCATCGCCGGCACGCCCGGCGAGACGGATGCCCAGCACGATGAACTCGTGAAATTCGTCTCCGACTTCGGTTTCGAGATGATGGGTGTTTTTCCCTACAGCCAGGAACCCGGCACCCCCATGGCGCGGCTGCCCGACCAACTTTCGGAGGCCGTCAAACAGTCCCGCGTTGAAGAATTGATGCTGGCTCAGCAGAAGGTTGCGTTTGCGAAGTCGAAGCAAATGGTCGGCCAAACCATCGACGTCCTCATCGACCGCCCCGCCGGCCGCGATGCGGAAGATGGGTTCGTCGCCCGATCAATCCATCAGGCGCCGGACATCGACAGCGTGACGTTCGTACACGGTGAGAATTTGCATCCCGGCCAATTGGTCAGCGTGAAAGTGACGGATTTTCAGGCGTATGATCTGGTGGCGGAAGTGCCAAGGAAGAAGTCGAGGAGTTTGGCGGTGGTGCAAGCGTGAGCTTTCGGCGCACTGCAATCACCTCGAAAAGATAGGTGTCAGTCCATGAGTATGATGCAACCGATCTACCGTTTTGAGTTCACCCCTACTTACGCACAATATCTGCAATTCCTTCGCTACACTGCCCGACGGCAGGCCCGCTGGCTGCGACCGTTCGCCGTTGTCGCTTTAATCAGCTTTATTTTCGCGCCGCTTTTGCCATTTGTAGATAGTCCAACCGTAGCGGCCAAATACCAATTTTGCCTGAAAGCTTTGATCCTGCCGGGCGTCGTGTTTTTGATAGTTCCCTTAATCGTCTCCTTTTCAGCGAAGAAGCGATGGAATATGGCGGCCGAACTGCGTGCCCCGAAATCCTACGAGTTTTCCGACGCGGGCCTGTCGGTGGCCGGGGACACATTTCAAGGCTTTACAAGATGGGAAAACATCGTTCGTGTGGAAACGACCGGAAGCCTTATTCTCCTTTACAACGCGCAGTCGGGCGCATATCTAATTCCAGCGGAGTCGTTTGGCGGTTCAGAACAAGTTGAGTCGTTTAAGGAATTCCTGCGGAAGCACGTGCTCGACTGCAAGCGGCTGGGTCAGCCGACATACCTTGGTCCATGAGTTGCCGAACAACTCGTGTCCCGGTTCAATCAAGGCGTGAGGTACAATGGTGCCGATCGGACGTAAGCCTGTTCGAAGGTCAAATTTCATGGTCTGATACCGCTATGGATACAGCCGTTCATTCTTTACTTTCCGCAGAAGGCCAAGCGATCAGCAATCCTGCAATCCTCGGCGGTAAGCCCGTGTTTGCAGGCACGCGAGTGCCGGTTGCGGCGCTATTCGACTATCTGGCCGACAAACTTTCGTTGGACTATTTTCTCGAAACTTTTCCGACCGTGGGCAGAAAACAGCAATCGCGGTACTGCGATACGGCCAGCGGCGGATCACTGACGCCGTTTTAAGCGCGACGCCGGGATCGTACGTGATCGTGTCGGCACCGTGATTTGACGTCCATCGGTTCGCCTGTCACTTGCACTCACGGCTGTTTTATTCCTCATCCTCATCCATCTCCATGTACTGCGGCGGACTCTTCCCCACCTTCTCAACCACCTTCGGATACTTCCCGGCCGGCCCGCTATCCTCAATCGCCTCGACCTCGATTTGATGCCACCAGTCATCGCCGAAATCGAACCAGTAGAAAAAAAGTTGGCGGACTTTCAGGGTCAATGAATCGATCGTGGTTTGGTCCACGCTGCCCGCCGCCGGATCGCCGCCGTCGTCAAAAGCATCCTGAAAAATCATCGGCATGACGTACCGCGCGCCCTTGCGATCCATGGGCTTTTTGCCGAACTGGAACTCATACATGTGATGGTCAAAGCGGTCGTGGGATTCGAAGATCACATCGTGAAGATCTTCCAGGGTCTGATCGCCTCGAATCACAATCGTTCGCGAAACGACCGGATTACTTTTTTCAAATTCTTCGGCGACCATGCCCATGATGAGGAGGATTTTCAGCCGATAGAACCGCCGGTGGGTGAGAGTGGGGCCGGCTTGACCACCGACTTTGCCCGACTTTTTTGATTTGGCTGCCATGATTTATCCTTTTAGCAGGGAAACCTACTCGCTCTGACCGATGCGTGGGAACGGGTCCGCAATAATTCACGTAACTGCGGCGGGTGCCACAGGTCTCGCTACTTCGAGTCGTCATGCGGCTTCGAAAATGACTTTCGGAGGGCCGTCGTCCTCGATCGCCGTACCGGCGGAGGAGGACTGCCGCCCTGCAGCATCTTTCTGAAATTAGTTGCCAGACTCCGAAATTATCGTCGCAGGTTTTCGCCGGCGACGCAGGGTGGCGATGATCCCCAGCGCGCAAGCTCCCATAATCGAAGGTTCGGGCACCGCCGTCACGATAATCTCATTCGGCGTCGCGTAGCTGACGGCAAAGTTGGGCGTGATGTTCTCGAACGTGCCGCTGAGCGCGCCAGTGTAACTGGCGACGATGAAACTCGATCCGGGCGAGAATGCGCCGAGCGGTTGCACATCCAAATAACTTCCCGCACCAATCGTGAGGTTTCCTGCGGAGGTGCCGCCGGCCAAAATGTTGAGCAGGTCCGACGAACCGCTCCCGCTGATTTCCGCCAGATAATGCGCGCCGCTTCCCAGCGTCACATTTCCGGCGAGCGTCATTGTGCCGAGGCTGTTCAAGCCGTCGGCGGTGGTGCCGGGCGAAACGCTTGAGCCCCCCGCCGGGGCCGGTGAAGCCGATGCGAAACGGGAACTAGCGGGTGGTGACGAGATCGCGCCCACCAGCACCGTCCCCGTAATCGTACCGCTGCCGGTGAGCGTGCCGTTTTGCATCAGGCCGGAGTTGGTGACGTCGAGCAGCCCGTTGACGATGAGGCGTCCGTCGTTCTGCATCACCAGCGGCGCAATGCCATACAGGCTGACCGAACTACCGGCGTTGATCTGGAACGTGCCGGTGTTGGTCATTTTGTTGAGGTTGATCGATCCGCCGTTTACATCGGCGGTGACCGTGCCTTGATTGATCACCGACCCGTATAATCCGCCCTGCCCGTGAACGAGAATTCCGCTGCCGATCGTCAGTGGCCCCGCCCCGCCGGCTGAAAGCGCGTTGGCGGTGTTCGAGCCAAGCAACACCTGCCCCGATCCACCGAGGGTTTGGGCGGCCACGCTTTGGAAGTTGACGGTGAGACCCTGGTTCTGATTGGTTCCACCGGACAGGTCCAGCGTGATCCCGTTGAGTTTGAGGCCGTTGGTAATGATCACCTGCGAATAACTGCCGATGAATTCCGGACTGGTTCCGAGTGATACGCCATCGAGGGTGCTGTTCTGATAGCTCCGTAAATCGAATTGCAACTTCGCGCCGCCGGAGGCCGTGATGGTTCCGTTGCGCAGTGTGCCGCCCTGGAAAATCGTGCTTCCAAGGGTCGTACCGAGATCGAACGTGCCGCCGCCGAGATTCAGCACGGAGTTCAGAAGAATGGGGTTGTTGGCGCCGTGTACGATCTTGCCGATATCAGCGGGGATAAAGTCGCCTTTGAGAGTGAGCGAGGAATTATCCGCCACCGTGATTGTGCCGGAATTGTGCCACGCCCCGGCGAGGATCAGCGACGCGCCATTCGTCACGCTGATATTCGCCTGATTGGTGATATTGGTGATCGATAGAACGGGATTGTCCAGGGAAAGATTTGAAACATCGGCGATGATCGTCCCCTGATTGACGAAAGGCCCAGTGATATTCGCCGCGCCGCGCATCAGGATGTTGGGCCCGATCGTCAACGGCCCGGAAGCCGGAACCGTGATGCGGGCGGCCCCCGCCAGACTTCCAAGAAACACGGTGCCGGTGCCGCCGAGTGTTTGGGCTGCGGTGCCCGAGAACACAAGTCTGCCGCCGGCAAAATTACCTACGCTCAAATCGAGGGCGACGTTGCCAAGCGTAAGCCCATGGGTCACGTTCAGTTGACTGTTAGAACTGGAGAAGTCAGGTTTGACGTTCAAGGTCACGCCGTCGAACAGGGCACCGGCTATCGAGAGTGTCGCGCCCAGCGAGGTGTTGACCGTCCCGCCGCTGATCGTCCCGTTGCCGATCGTCAGCGAGCCGAACGTCGTTCCCAGATCCAATACCTGGGCCGTATTCGTGTAGATGCCGGCGAGAATCACGGTACTTGTCGGCTGGCGAATAAACGTGCCGATACTTGCCTTGCCGAATGTATTGGCAAACACCACCGTCGACGTCGCGTCCACGCTGATCGTTCCTTTATTGGTCCAGGAAGCGGTGTTAAAAAACGGGTCGCCTACGTCGAGAATCCCCCCGTTGATGGCCGAGAGGCTTCCGGCGTTGGTCATGGACGAACCGGCGAATTTCAACGTCCCGCCGGGAACGTCGGCGGTAATGGTGCCGTTATTAACAATTCGACCGCTGTTGACCGTCTGCACGGTTCCCTGCCCGTGAATCGTCAGCGTCGATGCGATGATCGTCGGCTTGCCTTTCGAACTGATCGTCGCGTTCGCATTGGCCAAGGTGATGACGCCCGTGCCGTTGAGCGAAACGGTGCCGGCGCTTTCAAAGCTTAAAAAGCCACCGATGGATAGGTTGCCATTGTCGGTGAGATTTCCATACGCGCTCTCCGTGGAATTGACGGCCAACCCTGCGGTCGAGGCGAGCGTGAGGGAGCGCATCGACAGCGGCAACAGATTGGATAACGTGACACTGGCCCCGCCGTTGATGATCACATCGGCGATGGTGCTGTTGGGGTATGCCCCGCCGGTCCATTGGGTGGAATCGGTCCAACTGCCGGTGGTGCCGATCCAAGTCTGCGCCTTCGCCCCGCCGGTAGTCATCATTGACGTCGCCGCCAGGCTCGCTGCAATCCAACACGCACGGCGTTTTCGGCGTGCGCGAACATCAACAACCTGCCCCGTCGAAAAACGCTCGGTTATCATGGATTTCCCTGTGATGAACTCGCGGAGAGTACCGCAGCGGCAGTTTCTTTGCAATCCTTTTTCCCATTGCAAATAGCTGAACTTACCTGCATCACCCTGGTTAGCCGCGACACGCAGCGGAGCGCGCTCTTTCAACAGGGGAAAAAAATGCGGTCCGCGTGTATAACCTATCAGACTACAAGAGTCTCTTTTATTTTGCGAGGTCGATCATGGAACGCCGTAAGTTTGGAAATTCAGATCTGGAAGTCTCCGCCATCTCACTCGGTTGCTGGCCGTTCGGCGTCGATTGGTGGGGTCATTACACCGAGGAAGACGCCGTCCGCATGTGCCAATTCAGCCATGATCTGGGCATCACCTATTTCGACAACGGCGACGCTTACGGCAACGGGCGCGCGGAAATCTCGTTCGGGAAATTTCTCAAAACCGTCCGTCGCGATCAGGTCGAGATCGGCGGCAAATTCGGTTACGACATCTACGGCGACCCCGGTGTGCCCGGCTCACACTCCGAGCGCAAACAGGATTTTTCACCCACCTTCATGCGCCATGCGCTCGAGCAATCCCTCACCCGGTTGGGCACGGACCATCTCGATCTGTACATGGCGCACAACATCAAGCTGCCGCAGTTTCGCGACGATATGTTCGCGGAACTGAACAAGCTGAAAGAAGAGGGCAAGATCAAGGTCTGGGGCATCAGTCTCGGGCCGGCGATCGGATGGCGCGAAGAAGGGTTTACGGCGATGATCGATCACGGAGCACAGGCCGTGCAGACGGTCTACAACATGTTCGAGCAGCACCCGGGCAACGAGTTTTGCGAAGTGGCCCGCTCGCAGAAGGCCGGCATTCTGGCGCGCGTGCATGACAACAGCAGCATTCTCAAGGATGTCGTCAAGATCGACACGAACATCGGCCCCAACGATCACCGTAAATTCCGCGATCAATCGTGGAAAACCTATGGCTTAAAAAAGCTGGAACTCGTCCGCCATTATGCGAGCGATCATGGGATGAACGTTCACCAGATGGCCTGCAAATGGCTCCTGCAGCAGGCCGGTCTCACCGCGATCACCGGCACGTTTTTGAATGAGAAGGAAATCAAGGAAGCCGCCGAGTCATGCGAGAAACCGAA
>JANXVV010000493.1 GCA_025351525.1 Humisphaera sp.
CCGGTCGCCCACCACCTCGGTGCAGGTGCCGATGGCGGTCATCTCCGAATCCCCCGTCATCAACGGCACCGCCAGCACCGATCCAGGTTCCAGTTTGACGGGGCTACCCTCTCCATTTCCGCCGCCTATGCCACCCGCCTGCAAAGCCACCAGTCCCGTGCCGCCGAGCAACCCGTTCAGTTGCTCCAGCACACGCGGCGAGAACCCGCTGGTCATCAACGGCGTCGACAACGGTTGAAGCCGAGCTGTATCCATCCCGAAAAGTTCCGCATAATTCCCCGTCCGTTTGAACGCCATGCTGCTCGCATCAGGCGACTTCATCTTCTGAAGCATCCCGATGCAATCGTCCAGCGACCACCGCCCGCGCGGCACAGCATTCAACCCACCGGCTTTCAATTTCGCACCCGATTCCATTGCCTGTGCAATGGTCGGAATAGCCAGCATGTATTCGATCGGTTGCACCCCGGCATACGGGTCTTTCATCATCGGCCAGCCATACGCAAAGGCCCCGATCATCCTCTCGCGTCCCTGCTCATCCTTCAGGTAAACCGGCGAGCCGCTCATCCCGGCGATGCTGCCGGTGTGCTCCAGGTTGGCCCCTTTGCAATCGATCAGCACCACATCATATTTGGGATTAAAATTGTGCAGGATGGAGAGCACGGTCACGTCGAACCGCTCGAGCTTGTCGCCCTTGAAGACGGAGATGCCGTAACCGGTCATTCCCTCTTTGACTTCGGAGACGCGCATATGCCTGACTGGATCGAAGCCCGGCGGCGAAGCGATTTCCGCGTTGCCGGCCTCAGGACTCTCCGCCCTCGCGATCGCGCAGAGTGCCGGCAGCAATATCAGAATGGCGAGACGACTCCAATTCATGCAGGCTCCAGTTCAACCGCATTATCCATACCCTGCGGGACGGAGGAATGACGAATGATGAAATTCGAATACACGAATCAAATTCTAGTGAAGAATGGGCAAATGACGAAACGAGAGCCCCGTTTCGTCAATTGATCTGCGGTAGGGGTTGCGGAAGAACCCGCCCACGAAGCGACACGAAGGACGAACACGAAAAAGAAGGACTGACTTTTCTCCTCCGTGTTTCCCCTTCGTGTCCCTTCGTGGATTCCGAGAGAAGATGGAAAGCCAGAAATCAGAAATCAGAAAAAAGCCCGAAGGGAAGAAACGGAAGAAGTCTCAAAGTCCGGAGGGCGTTCAGGGCGGCATTCCCCTCCGCGTCGAGCTTTTTTCTGATTTCTGTGATCTCTCACCGCCGGGTGCCACTTCCCCACTTCGTCACTTCCTCATCACCAAATATCCCATCACGCACACCGCCGCCAGGGCGGCGATGGACAGGAAGATGGCGATCGCCAGCATCGTGGTGTAGCGGGTGCCTTGTTTATGCAGGATGCGCTGAAGTTCACCTTCGCGATGGTTGACGCTGTCGCGCATCTGTTCCAAGACCTGCGCGCTGGTTTTAGAGTGTTGGCCCAGATTCTCCATCGCGGCGCCGACTTGATTGAGGTTCTCGGCGATGTGTTTGTCGTGATCGCCGAGGTGGGAGACATGCTCGCGGAGGTTGTCGAGCGATTCTTTATGGCTTCCGTGGGTCTCGGTGACTTTTTCAAGAATGTCGCCGAGCTTCTGCTGGTGGGCGTTCTGCTCCTTGATCTGATCGGCGATGGCCCGCAGCGTTTCGGTCTGGGCGGCGCCGGTGGCGGGGATGGAGCGCAGCACTTCAGGCAGGCTGCCGAGCACGTTCAGCAGTTCATCCTGCCGTTGATTTTGTTTCTCGAGCGAATCTTTCACCGCGCCCATCAGACCGGTGAGGGCGTTGAAGCCATCCTGGAGTTGAACGATGGAGGCGTCGCGCTTGGCCCAGGGGCGGAGGAATGTGCTGCGGGAGGCTTCGACGGGATGGAGCAGAGAAGAACCGCTGCCATCCGTCGGCTGGGTCGGGTCGGTGGCGGCGGTGTCGGGAGCAAGCCCGTTCTCGTCCTCGGGCACCGATTTCATCAAGGGAAGATGCCCGTTGGTTTTCGGGGCGTTTTTGAAGATATTACCGAGGCGTGTGAAAAATCCCGTTTCATTCGTCATGATCCACTCCTATAAGAGCATCCTGCTCCGCGCGGTTGGAGGCCGTTGGTTTGACAGTCCGTTGACGTAAATTTACCATCCGGCTGCCATGGGTCAATCGCGAAATACCGTCGCCGCGTTTATTTTTTGGTGCAGTTGGCTGGTGATTTTCGGCGGGTGCGATGAGAAATTCCCATCGGTTCGTACCAACACTCCTTCGGCGGATCATCACACTCAGGTCGCATCGCTCGTCCCCGCTGCCACGGATTTAATTCTCGGCATGGGGGCGGTGGATCATCTGGTGGCGGTGAGCAATTACGATCCCGCCGAGATCGGGGGCCGCCTGCTTCCGCGCGTCGGCGATTATCAGGGACCGGCCTGGGAAATGATCGCGACGTTGCATCCCGGCGTGATGATCATTCAGATGTCGCCCGACCGATTGCCGGCGGGATTTATACAGAAGGCGGAACGGCTGGGGATTCAACTGGTCAACGTGCGATTGAATACGGTGGCTGATATTCTCGAATCCATTCCGGTGATCGGGCGCGCGATCGGAGAGCCTGCGAAGGCCGAAGCTCTGGTAAAGCAACTGTCGGATCGGTTGGTGGCGGTGCGGCAAAAGTCCGCCGGGTTACCGCGCGTGAAAACATTGTTGACGCTGGATGAGACGGGGGAAACGCTGGCGGGGGCGGGCACGTTTCTCGATGATCTGCTGACGATCGCCGGCGGTGAAAATGCGGCGGCCTCGCTTGGGGCGGCGTGGCCGAAAGCGGATTCTGAAACGCTGATCGATCTGAAACCGCAAGCCGTGATCCTTTTAAAACCGAGCGCGAAGGCGGGGGTTTTGGAGGCGACCCGCCTGGCTTGGAATCGTCTGCCCAACATTCCGGCGGCGAAGGAGGGACGGATTTTTCTGATCCGCCGGGAGAATGTGTTGCTGCCCGGATCGCACATCGCCGCCATCGCCGAGGAAATGTTTCAGGATCTGCACGGGGGAGGCACATCCCCTTGAAAGCGTGGTGCGCATCGCGGTTGATGATCGTCTGCCTCGTCAGCCTGCTGTTCTGGGCGGGGGTGGCTCTGGTGTGTGTTTTCGTGGGGCATCACGCGTGGGGTTGGCCGCGAGAATCGTTTATTCGCGGGGAACGGCTGACGACGATCGCGGTAGCGTCGCTGGTGGGCGCGGCTTTGGCGGCGGCGGGGGTGACGTATCAGGCGGTGCTGCGAAATCCGCTGGCCGAGCCGTATCTGCTCGGGGTGAGCGGCGGGGCATCGCTGATGGCGTATCTGGCGGCAGTGTCGGCGGGGGGACTCGCTTCCTGGCTCGAACCGCTCGGTCAGCAGTCGGCCGCGTTCATCGGGGCGATTGCGGCGCTCGCGGTGGTGATGCTTCTGTCGAATCGTCGAGGTCGATTGGAACCGGTCACCTTGCTCCTCGTCGGCGTCATCGTCAGCGCGATCTGCGGGGCGGTCTATCTTCTCATCTACCATTTGAATCTGCGGCGAGAGGTGACGTTCGGCACGGGCGGGCCGTTCCGATTTCTGGTCGGCGCGATCAACACCAATCTCACCCATCAGCAGATTGCCACCGCCGCCGGGATTATCGCGGCGGGGTGGGGCGTCCTACTTTTTTATGCGGGTCAGTTGAACGTGGCCCTGCTGAGTGAAGCCGAGGCCGAGGCGCTCGGTGTGCGGATACATCGGCTGCGCTGGATCGTGCTGATCGTCGCCTCACTCATCACGGCGGCGGCGGTGGCAGTCAGTGGGCCGATCGGATTCGTCGGGCTCGTCTGCCCTCACGTCGCCCGGTTGATCGTCGGCAGCGACACGCGAAGATTGCTCCCCGTCGCCAGCGCGTTCGGCGCAGCCCTGCTGGCGATGGCGGATGCGGTGTCGCGGTCGGCATCGACTCTGACGTATGGACCTCTGCCGGTGGGGGTGCTGACTGGGTTGTTGGGCGGCCCATTCTTTCTGTTTCTGTTGTGGCATCGGACGGCAAGATCAGCCCGCGCTCTGTCGTCCTCGTGAGACTATTTGGAAAAATGGTGGCATGGGCGTCCCACCCATGCGTTTTAAATGCAAGAACATGGGCGAGACGCCCATGCCACCTGGAAATTAAACCGTGACCCTGCTTCAAGCTCATTCTCTCCGCTTCTCCTACGGCGTGCAGCCGATCCTCAACAGCGTCTCACTCTCACTCGCGGCGGGAGAAGTGGTCGCGCTGCTCGGGCCCAATGGCAGCGGTAAAAGCACGCTGATCAAACTGCTGCTTGGTCATCTGCGCGGGGAGGGTGCGATCGAATGGGAGGGGAAAGATCTCAATCGATGGTCGAAGCGCGATCTCGCGCGGCGGGTGGCGTATCTGCCGCAGTCGCCGATGTTCGAGACCGATCAAACCGTCGAGGAAGCGCTGCGGTTGGGGCGGGCACCATACTGGGGAGCGTTTGGTTTAGAGTCCGAACGCGATGTGTCCGTCGTCCGGCAAATCAGCGTCTTGCTCGGACTCGATTCACTGTTGCAACGGCAGATGGACGAGCTGTCCGGTGGGCAACGCCAGCGCGCGTTCATTGGCCGATGTCTGGCCCAGGAACCCATCGCGATGCTGCTCGATGAACCCAACACCTTTTTAGACCTGCGGCACCAAGTCGAACTCTGCCGACTCCTGCAGAAACTGGCGACAGATAAATCAATCGGCGTGCTGATGGCCTCCCACGATCTCAATCTGGCGGGGGCCTTCGCGGATCGAATTCTGCTGCTGCACGAAGGAAACCTGGTGGCGGATGGGAAGCCCGGTGAGGTGCTTCAGGCCGACCTGTTGACGCGCGTCTACGGTGTGCCGATGGAGCGCATCGAGCGCCCCATGGGCCTGCCGCTGGTGGTGCCGATCGCGTGAGCAATACCGGCCTTCATAATCGTTTCCGATCCGGAGAGATTTCCATCCGCGCACTTCGACGACAATGGCCTTGAAGGCTTTCGTGCTGATGCCCGGTGCGTCGCCTACGGCTTCCGCACTCGGCTTGAATGGCAATGCCGGTCAATCCAGCGCTTCGGGCTCGATCTGGATGTTCTTCTCGCCGGCAGCTTTGCGCTCCCGGTATTTTTTCACCCAGGTTTCAAAGCTCTTCCCGGCGGCGGTGTCGCGGCCGGTGAACTCGAGGCGGGCGATGGTGCTGTAGCTGACGGCCACTTTTTCGTTGCGGTCTTTGGGGAACAGCCGCACGACGCAATCCGCCAGGGTCGCGCCGTCGCTGCGGCGGTCGAAGATGTACCCTTCAACCCGGCTGCCATCCTTCATCGTGATCGCCACGTCGCCGCGATAGTCGAATGCTTTTTCCAGCGCGGATCGAATCTCCGGTTCCGTGGCCATCGAGGGAATCCACCCCTCCAGATTTTCATGGACGAATCCCGGCGCATGTTCGAGCGCGTCCGGATCCGAAGGCATGGATTTAATATCTTGGGGCATTTGGTATTTGATAAAACGATCAGTCGATCCACCAACATTCACGCCGGGATCGGAGCCGCAGGCGACGACCCGGATTCCGCAGCGCGCTTAGGAACGGGTCGCAAATAACTTCCCGGTTTTCAACGGTGCGGGGTGCCACAGGTCGCGGTACTCCGAGACCTGTGTCTTTCGGCCAAGCCAGCACAGGTC
>JANXVV010000111.1 GCA_025351525.1 Humisphaera sp.
TGCAAAGTAAAATTGTCGCAACCTCGCCGCCGGTAGATGTGCATTGGAGTGTTAAAATTGCTGATCCGAAGCAAACCGCTGGCCCGCATCAATAGCGTTTCATAAATACGTTCCTCGGAGTCGGAGTGCATATGACTGAAAACGACTGGCGTTCGCGAATCGTCTGCGACCCCGAACTTCACCACGGCGAACCCTGCCCGGTAAACCGGGGGCTGTATGAAAAGTTTTCGAACTCACCGCAGTCCTTTTCCCGAATAATCTATGTAGACTCGCCCCCATCCGAGACACCCATGAACGCCATCCGCATTCGCAAACATCTCGATTCCAACACGCTGCACCTTCCTGAATTGCGCGGCATGATTGGGCATGACGTGGAGATCACGGTGCGCGATCAAACGGCTTTCGCGAAGACGCCAACACCAACCTTAAGTTGGACCTGAAATGAAACCAGCCCCCCGCAACATCGAAGTTATGGCTGACGCCGTGGCCGACGTCTACCGCTCCAAAACGGTCGCCGAACGCCTTCGCATCGCGAACCGAATGTTCGAGCTCGCACGCCGGATGATTCGGGGACAAGTTCAAGCAACCCACCCCGATTGGACGGATGCCCGGATGATTCGAGAAACCACCGGAAGGTTTGCTAATGGAACAATCTGAAGTTCTGTATCAATCATAAATGGTGAGCGGCAGCCCCTCTTCTCGAACCTGGCCCTTCTTCTCGATCGAAAATCTACTTTTTGGCGATCGACTCCTTCACGAGCGGGTATCGAAACGCCCCGAGCAGCGTTCCCTCGGGCACGGAATGGCACCGCAGGCACGCGCTCGTCGCGCGGATGGCACCGATGAATTCACGGCGATCCTCTTTTCGAGTCATAACGACCTCCGTCCCGTCTTTCAGTTCAACCACCGCGCCCGCGGTCGTCTCGTCCACAGGCACATGCTTGGCGGTGGCGCTGAGGCTTTTGCTCGCGTCTGCAAAATCCGTGACATACGCGAACGGCTGCTTTCCATTATTCAAACCGATCAACTCCACTGTGCCAACATGGAAGCGCGCGCCGTCGGCGTACACCAGCTTATGACGCGGCTGATCCTCCACCCGCGGCATACGAGAAATACCGAATCCTTCGCTGCGAACAAAGCGATAAAAAAAATAAGCGTGCATGTCTTGATAATTCGACCATTCATCCTTCTTCTGCCCGACGTAAAACAGCCGTGTCGGCTGCGCGGTTGGCTGAGTCGTCGGCACCGTCGATGGCGATGGCCGCTCGGGTGAACCCGCCTGCGTCTCGATGGACAGGATCGCCAGTAAGAAGCCCGCCGCGAGTGATTTGCACCGAGTTTTCATAAATGATCTCCGCGTTTCTCGTTCGGTTGCTTGCAGGAAGAGGTGTTCGACGTTCGCCGAAAGCACACCGTCCTTATCTGATGGACGCGCGGCGGTGAGAAAAGTTCGTGGGGGCTGCGGGTATTTCTGCGGATCATTGCCTTATCTGGCCGAGCGCCTCACTCTCCAAAGAGTTGAAAAGCGGGATGAGCATATTTAAGCCGGTGATAGATGTACTTATCCCCTTTTCCGGCTCTTATTCCTAAATGCCTTTAGGCTCACTCGACGCTCGCTGCCTTGGCCCCCAGTCGATCTTTCAACTGCGCCAGATATAGACTTTTCGGTTCCACCGCACGGTTGGGCGATTCCCAGATTCCATTTCCCTGCTTGATCGCGGCGGTGCAGCCGATGGCCCAGTTCTGCGCGGTCGGTGGGTTTTGCACAATCATCGATTTTGCCAGGCAGTTCCAGCAGACCTGATTGGCACCGGCCCAACCGTGCCCGCTGCCCATGTTGCCGCGATCCCGCAGATTGAGCTGCCCATCGGGCAGCATCAGGCGATCGTAGAGCGTTCCCACCGACCACCGATGATGCGGCCCGGCGTCGGCATGCGCCTTCTCCGCCCTGCACTCCGTGAATACGTTCGGGCCGGCAACGGACGAACCCATCACGAAATCATGTCGGCCATTCCGCGCGCTGCACCGCTGCACGAGGCACAGTTGGCAACGATTCATGCTGAACGAGTATCGCCGTCCCCCGGTGATCTGAGAGATCGGATCGAGACAGGCACAATCCCGCACCGTGATCCACTTCGCATCGCCACCCAGCGCGATGAGATTGTTGGCGAAGTGCAGGGAGGTGATGTTGCGGATGAAACCATTCTCGACCCCGGCGAATGAAATGAAGGTCCAGGAATGCTCCTCATCGGTATCGCCGGAATACTCGGAGACGCCGCGTAGATTTTCGACGGCCACCTCGCGAATGCGCGCCGGTGCCGTGTTGAGATGAAGGTCACCCCCGCCGAAAGCCGCGTCGATTGAATTGACCAGCGGGGCATCGAGCGTCACGCGATTGCCTTCGATCGCGGTGATGATCCGGTCGAAGTTCAGATCCTTCGAACCGGCGGCCCACTGATTGACCTTGCCACCGTTGGACCGCGGTGGGATTTGATCCATGCCGAGAGTGTGAATCCAATTCTCGGTGCTGGGGCGGTGCACGATGACGTTATCCTTCACGTGCAGGCCAGCGACATCATCCAGTGTGATAACATGAGAACCAACCGGTACGTAACGATCCGTGATCTTCCGGGAGAGTCCGCTCTCCGCCCGAGCCTTTTTAGAGCGGCTCGGCGCGCCCGCCTCTTTATCCTCATCGCCTCCGCTTGCTCCACCGGCTTGGATTAGGGCGCGGCGATTTTTGCCCGTGGCGATCAGGATCGTGCCGTCTTCACCGTCGCCGCGCAGAATTACTCCGCCCCGGAGGAGACGGAGCGACCCGGCGATGCGATATGTTCCTTTGGCAAGCTGCACCGCCCCGCGAAAACCGTGGGAGTCGACTGGCATCCTGCCAACTTCATCGAGCGCGCTCTGAATGCGGGCCCCATCATCGCCCTCCGGCTGGGGGTTCAAAGTCATTTTGGCGGGGACGTCGGAAGGAAGCGCCACCCCGCCCCCGTGGTAGCCGCAATTCGAAAAATCGGGAATGATGTTGCCTTGAGAATCGGGTTGGTAGATGAGTTTTCCATCCGCGCCGATCGATACCCAAGGATGGGGCGGCACCTCGGCAAAAAGGAGGGGTGCCGTGAGAAGCGTGAAAATCAGGGCGGTTCGCATGGGGGATGACCGTTCTTATAGCTGTTTACACTTCACTGTAGCGATCCTCTTGAAGCCGGAAAAGGAGATAGGGACATTATTCTTGGCACCTTTTCTTCATTTGCCGGGCCGTTCCTCCGAGATCCTGCGAACATGGTCTCCATTCAAGAATAGTTTTGCAGAGTCCGCATTGCGAAACGCTTCGCGACATCGCTAAACGCTCCCACCATTGCAATGGAATTTTCAAATCGGAAGTGGTTGGCTGGGAATGTAATGGTCCGCGATGCGGACCCTCCCAAGACTGGGACATTTCCGCGATTTCAGGCGAAATCTGCAGCGTCGCCTACGGCTTCCGCCCTCGGCTTCAGGGTGCTGCTTGCCGTCAAAACGTAACATTTTGTAACAAAACGTAACATGGAGAGCTCGCGGCGCAGTCGTTGTCTTAACAAGCCGCTTGAGATCGTGGCGAGGTGCCCGGTGCGTTGGCTTCGGCGGGCTATTGATGCCGGTCGTTAAGTACAAAAAAGCATGGGCGGGACGCCCATGCCACCTCAAAACGGTGCCGCTTCCCCGTTCTTCCACCAGTCATCATCCCGTCGCGACGAGCGGTCCTCGTCATCGTCATGCGCCTCGGCCAAACCGTTTTCATCCTCTCCCTTTTGTACATCGCGGACGACACTGGCCAGCGTCAGGGCGAACAGGGGACTGATGCTTTTCAGGGTGGCCAGATCGGCGTCGACGAAGCCTTTGTTCGCGTCGCGGAACAGGACGACCACCGCCAGCGTTTCTCCGAGATAGGTGCAGTTGGTCGCCAGGATGTCCTGGTCGGCCAGATAATCCAGTTCGGCGGGGGTGAGGTTTTCCTGGGCTTCATCGCCGGAGAGTCGGACGAAGGCTTCCTTATCGACATACTTGACGATGCCGTTCTTCATCGCATCGGTCAGGCCTTCTTCGCCGGCAATGGTGAATTTCATGTAGGCGCCCAACTGAAACTCGGCGGGTTTGTCACCGGCGAGCCAGATGGCGATGTTGCAGTAGCCCATCTGCCGCATGATGTAATCCATCGTATGGCAGAGGAGTTGCTCGAGGTCTTTCATGTCGCCGAGAAAGTTTTTGTAGCCCTCCTGCGTGCGGACGACGTCGAGTTGGCGGGACAATTCCCCGTAGGCGGTGATCAGATCGTTGCAGAGCAGGTCGACTTTTTTCGTCACCACTTTTCGGGCTTCGTTCAACCGCTTGACGGCGTGGCGCAGCTTGTCGATGCGCTTTTCATTCTTCATCGCCAGCGCCTGATGCTTCAGGGCGCGCTCGACGCGTTCGGAAAGCTCCTTCATCGTGAAAGGTTTTTTCAGGAAGTCGACCGCCCCGTGTCGTAGGGCGGCGATGGCACCGTCGACGCTGGGCGAGCCGCTGATGACGATCGCGTTCGCATTCGGCTGCTCGCGCCGCAGCAGTGGCAGCAGTGTCGTGCCGTCGCCGTCGGGAAGGTGAACATCGGTCACCAGCAGTTCGACGGGTTGCGTTTCGAGGATGCGCTGCGCTTCACCGAGACTGCGGGCCTGAATGAGTCGGAAGGGATTTTCCTTTCCGAAGGCCGTGGAAATAATGCTGAGGATGTCGGCCTCATCGTCGACGATCAACACTCGCGGTTTGATCGCCGTCTTCGACTCGGCTTGAATGGCTGTTGCACCCATGTGTTTCTTCGCTCCCGTTCCTTCGTTCCCAACTATCCTTCCACCACTTCCCGCGTCTCCTCGCGCCTGGCACTCACGGGTGCGGCGGGCAGGAGAATGATCGTCCGCGTCCCCATGCCGACGCGGCTTTCCAACTGGATCGACCCGCCGCTGGCTTCAATCCAGCGGAGTGTTTTTGCCAACCCCATGCCGCGACGCCGCCCGGCGGGCTTGCTGCTGAAGAACGGGTCGAACGCCCGCTTCAGCGTCTCTTCATCCATGCCGCACCCGTTGTCGTTGATGCTCATCACCACTCGGCCGCTGTACGCATCGTAAGCGGTGTGAATGGTGACGTGCCCCCGCATCGGGTCCGTCGCCTGGATGGCGTTGCTGATCACTTCCGTCAGCGCCGCGGTCACCTGCTTTTCATCCACAGTCACCGGCGGCACATCCGCGATCGTGACTTCAATGGACCTATCGGCGGGATCGGCCAACAACTTTGCCTCGTGCAGCGCCCGCTCCACCAGCTCCGCCAGATCCATCTCCACCACCTGCGGGGGA
>JANXVV010000216.1 GCA_025351525.1 Humisphaera sp.
GACCTGTGGCACCCCGCACCCTGCCCGTGCTACGAGGGAATTTTTGAAGCCACGATCGGTCTCAATCTCACTGCACGCCGGCGAACGCTGCGCCGGAGCCCTCGGGTTCAAAAAAGATGCTCAGGGTCATCGTCGCCTGCATCTCACCGTCTCGGTCCGTGATCTTCTGCAGCGACATGCTGGTGATCCGCGTGATGCGCGGCAACTTCTCCAACTGCTGCAGAAACAGATAAAACCCGTTGAAATTACCGTTGAGGCTCATCTGGATCGGCTGCTCGCTGTAGTTCGAGCAACGCTCCTGCTTCAGCGTGCGGACGGTCTTGGTCTGAAGTGAATTCGCCTCGGCCATCTGCGACACTTCCTTGAGAATCTTGTCGAACTCTTTCTCCTGCGGCAGCTTCGACTCGAAAAACGCGATCGCCTCCTGCAGGTCTTTGATCTTCTTGTTTAGATCGTCTATTCCGGCGGTCGACTGACGCAAATCGGCCAGCGCCTGCTGCTTGTGCAGAATTTCCAAGCGCAGCGCCTCGCGCTTTTGATTGGCTTTGGCGAACACGAAAAAGTAGGTGCTGCCCAGGAATCCGAGCATCACGACGAAAAACAGCAACTCGCGAAATCCGAATTTCATAAATGCTCCACCGGTGGCATGGGCGTCTCGGCCGTGCTTCTTAATAAGCGAATGCACGGGCAAGACGCCCATGCCACCTCAATGATTGCGACCCGCTTCACTTCGCATCCAACTCCGCCAGCTTGCCGGTTCGATGCGCTTCCTGCGGCTTCACTTCGGCATCGGGGGCCAGCGCCATTTCGATCACGAATTTCCGTTGCTTCTCATCTTTTGACGACGGTTGATATTCATCGCTGACGACCATGTTCACATCGCGGAACAGCTTCGATCGGGCCAGTTGATTCATGAACGCCGCCACCCGAACGTCGTTCTCGGCGATGCCGGTGATCTTGAGCGAAACATCAAACACCTTCGGCTGGCTGATGGCTTTGGCGACTTCCATCTCCGCCTTGTTCTGCTCATAGATGGTTTTGGCCGCTTGCGGTTTGGCGACCGCATTCCGAGGCCGCGCATCCAGCGTAAAATCAATCAGCGACACGTTCACCGGCAGCGCATTGGTGATCTCCGCCAGCAGATAGGCCCGCGGCACCTTCTCCAGCAGCGATGCCGACAGGGCGGCGTGCGCTTCCATCCGCTTCTGCTGATCCTGCATCTTTTTGAACCGCTCGATCGGCGCGGCGGCCTCGGCATAGCGTCGGGTGATGTCGGCGTAGTCGTGCTCGATGCTTTTCATCGACTTTTCCGTGATGTGGAAAGCCGCCCCGGCCCCGATCACCACCAGCGCGAACAGCGAGGCGCAGATGGCGTTGGTTCGCTGCTGGGCCTTCAGGTCCAAATAATCATCCGGCAGAAAACTGAGTTGATTGGGTGAATTCATGGTTACCTCCAAGTCATCGTCATTTATGCGGGGTCAGTTGCTTATCGGAACTAATTTGTCACGGCCACCGGGGAACTGGCGGTGGGCCCGAGGCTCAATCCGATCGCGACCGCCCAGCCGGGTTGCGACTGGCGACGATCCAACCCGCTTTCGATGCCGACTTTCGTCGTGCGTCCCATGCGAATCAGCGGATCGCCCACCTGGGCCGACAGCGACATTTTCTGGGCGATGTGGTGGCAGAGCGAACGGTGTTTCGCCTCGCCGCCGACGAAGATCAATCGATCGACCGGCTTGTTCGGGAAGGCCGATTCGTAGTACCGCCTGCACAAATCCAATTCGCCCGCCAGTTGATTGAGAGGTTCACGGCATGCTTCTTCCACCAGCGCCTGCTGTGCCTTCGGATCAGTGGCGGATCGCTTCATGATCGGCGCGCTGCGATGTTCCGCGGTGAGCGTCGCCACCTGGCCGTTGTCGTCCTGATTTCCATCGACGCGAAACCGGGAGTTTGGATTGACGCGGGGAGCGATGGCCGCATCGTTGTCGTTGTCGGTGTCGTTGTCGGTGTCGGTGTCGGTGTCGGTGTCGGTGTCGGTGTCGGTGTCGGTGTCGACGGATTGCTTGCGGTGCGCATCGTCGAGCCCCGGCTGCTGATAGCAAAGCTTCAGTCGAAGCATCCGGGCATCCTCCAGGCTCAGCTTCAAATGGCCGGCGACGGCGCGGGTCAAATGTTCTCCACCGATTTTGATGGTGCGGGCAAAAAGAATCTTGTTTCCTTGCGCGATCACCGCACGCGAAGAGGCGCAGCCGATGTCCACAAAGCAGTTGACGGCGGTGAAGTCTTCCGCGCGCAAATAGATATGGCCGAAGCAGTCGACCAGGGCGCTCGGTTCCACGCTCATGCCGACCACGTCGAGTTTGGCTTTTCCGGCGGCATCGAGCAGTTGGTTGACCATCTCGCGGGCGGCGGCCATCAGAATGATTTCATTTTTCGGTTCGGATTCGTGATAGACCTCACCGGCGATCAGATGGCGCATGAGGGCTTGCGAAGGATCGATCGGCAGCTTGCCGCGCGCTTCCCACGGCAAGGCTTTTTTCATCATCTCATCGTCCATTTTCGCCAGACGCAGATGCTGAATGTGCATTGAAGCGGCGGGAAGGGCGAGAATCGCCCGGCGGCCTTTGAACCCGCCGGTCGACAACATTTCCCGCACGGTTTCCGTGAAAAAAGCAAAGCGGGCGGCGGGATTATTTCGCACATGGCTGGGCACTTCCGCGGAGGCGGCGGCGATCAAACGCGGCTCGCCGCTTTCCAGGGTCACCTGCGCCATCTTGAGGCTGTCGGTCCCAAAATCGATCCCAATCGGATTGGCTTTGGTTCCCAACAGGCCACTGAACGCGTTTTTGACAAAGTTGAACATAATCCTTCTGCTCCCGGCGGCTCGCGGTCACGATCGATCCATTGGCCACCGAGTAGACTTACGATACATTTTCCGGAGCGGCAAACGGGGAAAGCGGGGGCCATTGGAGAGCTGTGCCATTGTTCCGGGCCGTAAAATTTTCCCGGCCTCCCACCGGTTTATCGACCCTGAATCGAACGGCGTTTAGACGGGAGGTTGAGAAAACATCCGGTATACGTGGATTGCACCGCGCCTGACGGTGGATGTAACGCAGCCCACCTTCAATGTCGCAAATTTTTAAAATTGAAGCCCCAATCAGATAATTATGGGTCTTATCGCTTTGTTCTACCTGCAAGTTGTGCTAAACAGTGTGTTGCGATAGTGACACTCTTCAGTTTCGAGTGCCGCATTGCTTCCCGAGGGCTGTCAAACCTCGGGCGTAATCCCCTACTATTATCGGACTCGTTGTGGAACGGCTCAGGCTCTTCCACATGCTGTCATATCTCCTTTTGCAGCAGAAGTACCGATAACGTTTCCCACCGCTTTCGCATCGCACAAACGCGTTTTGTGAGCAGCGGCGGTGCGGACCTTACCGCCTCGTTTTTTAAACCCACAGAAGGAACCCCGGAATGTACGCACAAACACAGAAATCATTTTTGGCATGGGTCGGGATCGTCGCGGCGATCAGCTTCGCGATGCCCTCAAAGGCGGCGGTAACATTGGGGCTGACGTCAAGCGGCACCACGGCGACGTCCACTTCCGTCAGTGTCGGGCAAACCTTCAACGTCGATCTCCGCCTCACCAGTACCGCCGAGACCTTGACCGGGGTGGACTACTATTTCCATATCGACGGAGCGGCGGCGGGGCATGTGAAGCTCATCAATCGCGACATCAGCGCCAGCCCTTTTACCGACCCGGTCAAACTCAATATCGGCGACAATGCCGGCAACCCCGGTGTGCTCGACCCGAGCGTTTCCGTTCTCAACTCACAAGGTGCTTTGGATCTTGGCGCAACCATCTCCAACGTCAACTCGGCTCTACCCGCCAACACCTACCTTCTCGGAACCTACAGCCTCACCGTCGATTCCTCGACGCCGATCGGCACCTATACATTGTCGACGACGAGCATTCCGGGTTCGGGTGCGGTAACCCAGGCACCGACGTTTAACGAGCAGTCCTTCGATCGCCAGGCGGCACTGTCGCTGACGGTGACCCCGGCCACCCTTGCGCCGGAACCGGCCGGAGCGATGGTGTTGCTTGGCATGCTGGGATTGGCGCTACGTCGCCGGTTGCGCTAAGGAATGGGGCGTGAATAACTTCCAGGTATTTAAAATCGCGCGGTGCCATAGGTCGCGGTACTCCGAGACCTGTGCTCTTGGGAAGCCCGAAAGTCATAGGTCTCAGAGTACCGCGACCTGTGGCAGCCGACCTCGTGATATACTGAGTCGAAAACCGCTCTAAAGAATTAAGTCTGCCCCCACCGCATCCAGCAGCAATTTCCGCCGTGCATGATGCCGTGGTTCTCCCGGCCTGCCGTTGAAGACGTACGCCACGACCAGCCCGTTTTCCGGATCGCAGAACCCACCGGACGATTGTGCGCCGCCGTGTCCGAACGTTCGCGGGGAGGCTTGGGGACCGTAACCGTAGGGCAAGTCCATATCACGCTGCGTTGAATTCAACAGGAATCCAAGTCCCCAATCGATCGGCGTTTTGAAAGTCGCATCGACCATCCCCGACCGATGGCGGGCGGTGATGGCCTCGACGGTCTGCGGCGAAAGAATCGCAGTATTTGTATTTGATTTTGTAGGGTCCGCTTCAGCGGACGGAATTGTTCCCGGTGGAAACGCCATCGATTCCGTAAACGTTCCGTCCGCTAATGCGGACCCTACGAATCCCGTCTCTCCCGCGACGCTCCCGCGACGCATCAGCATTTCGTAAAACCTCCCCAGTTCCCGGATCGGTCCCCATCCACCGCTTCCCGGGCGGCAGGAGATGGCAATCGCCTCGGCATCCAACGGTTCGGACGGCGATTTGGTGGTATCTTGCATCAACGCGATACGATCGCCATAGGCGAGGGACGTGTCGGCCGTCATACCCACCCATGAATCTCGCATGCCGATCGGCTCGAAGATCATCTCGCGCAGATAATGGGAATAATCGCGACCGTCGAGCCGCTGCACGATCTCGCCGAGGATGTACCACGACGACGCGGCGTGATACCCGGCTTTTTTTCCGGGCACCCATCCCGTCTCCAGCCTGGCCGCACACATCTCGGCGATGATCCGCTCCCACGAGTCGCTCTCCGATCTTGGCGGTGCGCGGAAGCCGGCGGTGTGCGTGAGAAGATGGCGGATCGTGATCGACTCTTTTTCCTTTTGCGCAAACTCGGGGATGAATCGAATCACCGGGTCGTCGAGATCGAGCAGGCCGCGCTCCCACAGTTGGGCGATGGCGACGGCGGCGGTGGGCTTGGTGGAACTCAGCCAAAGGTTCAATGAATCCGGTGTCATCGGCACACCGGGTCGTGCTTCGCCGACGGCCACATTCGCCAGCACTTGCCCCCGCAGTGAAACGTACAGCTGCGCGCCGGAATGCAGACTTTCGGCAATACCCCATTCGATGACGGCGAGGGAATGTTCAAACATGCGGCTCATGGGTGATCTTCTTGCGATCTCTTTTGCATTCGGTGCTGGCGGTGCAGAAGGAATGGAAGTTGGTGTAGAGCTAAAATCCCAGCGTTTTCAAACTGGCCCGGATCGTCTCGGCACTGTTTTGCAAACCGGCGAGTTCCGCGGGATTGAGAGGAACCGGCAGGGTCGTATCGACTCCCGCGCGATGGACGATGCACGGCACGGACAGACACACTTCGCTGATGCCCCGATAATCGGTCAGCAGAGAACTCACAGGCAGCACGCGGTTCTCATCGTGCAGCACCGCTTCCAGAATCTTCGCCGTCGCCAGACCGATCGCATAATTGGTTGCGCCTTTGCCCTCAATAATCCGGGCGGCGGAGTTTTTCACCTCTTGGAAAATGTCCGCTCGATCCCGCACCGTCAACTTGCCATGACCTTGTACCGCCCAATCGTGCAGCGGCAGGTTGGCGATGGACGCGCTGCTCCAGAGCGGGATTTCGCTGTCGCCGTGTTCGCCCACGATGGTCGCGTGAACGCTCTGCACCGCCACTTTCAATCGCTGCGCGATCAGGAATCGAAACCGCGAACTGTCCAGCACCGTCCCGCTTCCAAACACCCGCCCAGTCGGCAATCCGCTCAGCTTCTGCGCCACAAATGTCATCACATCCACGGGATTCGTCACCAGCAACATCACCGCATCGGGTGCCACCGCGAGCAGTTTGGGGATCAGCGAACGGCACAGGTCGACATTCATCGCCGCCAGATCCATGCGCGACTGCCCGATCTTCTGCTTGGCCCCGGCGGTGATGACGATGACGGTGGCATCCCGGCAGATTTCGACATCGTCCGAACCCTCCAGAGTCGCCATCGGGACAAACTGCATTCCGTGATTGAGATCCAAAGTTTCGGCCCGCGTTTTGGCGGCGTTCACGTCGTAGATCACGATGTGTTTAGCCACGCCGCGCATCAGGCAGGCATACGCGATGGTCGATCCGACCGCTCCGGCACCGACGATGGCGAGTTTGGTTGTTGGCATTTTTTGGCCTTCAATCGTCGCTTATTTCGAGTGTTCGACCGCCCGCTGTTTTTCGCTGCTCGCGGCTTCGATGGACTTGTCCTTGTACAGCAGCGTGATCATGTATTCGTAGCACGCCATCAACTCCGCCAGATGCCAACCGGGCTTCCCGTCGAGAAATCCGAAGCGGAAGATGTACATGTAAACAAACCGCCAGAGAGGCCGCATCGGCAGACGCGGCCAGATGTTCCGCCGCACCCATTGCCGAACGCGAAGCGTGTCCTTGAATAGCTCGCCCGTCGGTGAATTGCGGCTATTGCCCAGCTTCCATTTCAGCCATTCATCGCTCTCCATGTCCGCGTAACGGATGTGCTTTTCCAGGTATTGCGAAATCGTCTCGCGGCGGATGTGAAGCATCTCGTGGCGCAGATAATCCGTCTTGCCCGAACAGACGACGTGCTCATGCACCGAGCGGTCTTCATACCGCGCCTTACCGCGCCGAAAAAGCCGCAGATTCCAGGAGGGATACAACCCGCCGTGCCGAATCACCCGGCCCATGAAGATGAGCGAGCGATTGATGTAATATCCATCCACATTGGAACGGCCCGCAGCCTTGCGCATCGCCTCTTCGCGGAGCGCGGGGGTGATCCGCTCATCTGCGTCGAGAATGAAAATCCATTCTCCCTGGAAGGGCAAATGGCTCAACCCCCAGTTTTTCTGCGCGGAATAATCGACGAACGAATGTTCCACCACCGTCGCCCCGGCCTGTCGGGCCAGTTCCTGGGTGCCATCGGTGCTGAATGAATCGAGCACGAAAACCGGACCGAGCCTGAGCGAATTCGCCACCGTTTCAACGATGTGATCCGCTTCATTGAGCGTGGGAATCATGACCTCGATCAGAGGCCGACCCGTTCGCAGTTCTCCACTGTCGGGGGGAATGGTTTCGCTCATCGAGTCGGCTCCCGCAGCAGTTGCTCGACGAGTTGATCGGTTCGCGAATTCCAATCAGCTTCCTGCTCGTTGATCTTCAACTCGATCCAGTATTCGTACATCGAGATCATCAGGCAGTAGTGGAGGCCGGGCATGCCGTCCAGGCAACCGCGACCGAAAATGTACGACGCGATGAATCGAAAAAAGGCCCTCCCGGTCAGGAAGTAGCTCAGGTTTTTCATCGTGCGCCGCCGCGTCATCGGGTCCCCGCCGCGCAGCAGCCGAAGCCGCGGCCTTGCCCCCCGCCGAATCTTCACGCCCTCCATTGCCTCCCGCGTGCTGTAAAAATTGTGCTTCTGAAACCAACGCCGTAAACCGCTGTTGAAACTGTAATGGACGAAGTGCTTTTGCAGCGAACCGGTCGTGCCGTCGACGATCGGGTGGACGTTGGTTTCGCGCACCTCATACGCCACGCGTTCCGGCCTCACTAGCCGCATGATCCACACGGGATAACTGCTGGCGTGTTTGATCCACCGACCCATGTAGATGTTCTTATACCGAAGCCGATACGCGGCGTGTTCCGGCGCGGGATCGCGCGCGACAGCCAAAATCGCCTCGGCCAATTCAGGCGGCACCCGTTCATCGGCATCGCAAATGTAGACCCACCGATTTTGATAAGCGATGCAGTGCAGACCGAAATTGCGCTGCTTCCACTCCGTGTCGAATGGCCGCTGCACCGTGCGAACGTGCGGAAACGTCCGGGCGATTTCGAGCGTGCGATCGGTCGAAAGACTGTCGAGCAGCACGATGTCGTTCGAGAAGGTGAGCGATTTCAAACAGGCTTCGATGTTGATCTCTTCATTGCGCGTCAGAATGAGCACGCTGACCGGCGCAGAATCGGTGACTGGCGCCTCCGTCGCGGCGCGCGGCGAGCCCGTCTCGGTTTCCAGTGCGATCGGCTGCGTCTCAACATCCATCAAGCTCTCAAACATCGTGTTTCACCCCCTTTTTCCAACGCATCTTCTCTCACAAGGGTTCGTCAAAACTTCCCTGCTCATCCGGATTATTCACCGCGAAAGCACGAAAGAGACTTTCATACAGCAAGGCATGCGGCGCATGTTACAGAGATAATCAAAAAGCATGCTGTGCGCACAACCGATTCAAAACTCTTTGTATTCCTTCGTGTTTTCGTGACTTCGTGGTTCAACTGTATTTTCCGGAATAAGGTTATCCCAGATAAATCGTTTCACCGCTCTTCACGATTTCCGGCAACTGGCGGATGCCCAGTTGAACGGCACTGGTGGCGAACGACGGGGCGATCTCCAGCACCGCATCGGGTTCACCCTGCTTCACCGGCACTTCGATCCCGGCACCCCGCAACCAACTCGCCGCGCGGCGAATCTGATCGCGACGGCAAGTCGCCGGGCTGTCGACGCCCTCCGCGTTCTTCACCGGTGAAAATTCCTCCGCCCGATCCGTCGTGTAAACAATCGCGTTCTTCGCCAGTGGAATCGCATCGAACACAAACTGCTCGAGCTTCACCGCATTCGGTTTTTCGGGCTTGACCAGCGTCCCGGTATCATCCACATACGGCACCTTCTTTTCCGCCCGATGCCACGGAAGCTTCAACCGCCCGCCCTGATTCAGCCGCTCGATGAACGAAACTCGCAACGCATGAATGGCGATCGAACCGGCGTTGTATCGCAACGAACCATCGGCGTTCGTCTGCAGCGCAAAGCTCTCCGGCAGATCGCTGTACTCGATCACCTGCACCGCCCCATCTGCAAAAACAAAATTGCCGACTTTCTCCAGCGCGTTGGCTTTGGGAATCGTCTTGCTGCTCATCTCGCTGCCCGTCAAATCGTGCAGGCCCAGGAACAGCGGATCGATGCAGTGGACCAGCGGATTATCCACCTGGAAATAAGACAGATGCTCAATGCCCCGCTTTTTCATGTCGGCTAGCGCCCCGCTTTTGTCGAGCGCCCGGAGCGAACCGCCGTGACCATCCGGGCTGAGCGCCAGCGAATCCTTCTCCGCCAAAAGCATCTCACCGCTCATCGAAAAAGCCGGCATCATCCCCTGCGGGAAAAAGAAGAGATGGGCCGGGTCATAACCGAAATAATCGTGCTTCACGAAGAACGCGCGGGTGGCGGCATCGTTGACATCGCTGGTCATCAGATACCACGCGATCGGTCTGCCCGCATCGCGCGAATGGGCCAGCAACTGCTCGGCAAACACCTGAAAAAGCGGCTTGTTCCGGATCGGTGTGACCGGGTATTCACCCTTGGGACCCTCATACCCCAGCCGAGTCCCCTGTCCCCCGGCCACCAGAAACGCACCGACCTTTCCCTTCTGCAACAGTTCCCGCCCGCGCAACTCCGCATCGTGATAAAGCTGCCGATGCTCCGCGCCCGGCTCGCGCGGGTACGCCTTCACCGGATCGATCTGACGCGGCAGCGCAGCCGGTGCCTTCACCCGCACCTGCGTGTCGATCAAATCCCGCATCGCCTCCAGATCGAGACCCGCAAGCTGCGCCGTCAGCTTCCCCCGGCCACTCTCCGGCAGGACGTCGAGAAAACGAAGTACGCGGCCCTGATCGATCGCGGCCAACTGCTCTTGAATGCTTTTCACAGGCATGATCCTTCCTTCCAATCCCGTTTCCATAACCCAACGCGCGGTTTCCCGCAACAAATGCTTTTCCTGATATCGGCACAATCCACTGGAGTTTACTCCAAAAAAGCGCACCGCCCCCTCCTCAAAAACATCACCCCCAACCTACACGCCGGGATCGGAGCCGCAGGCGACGACCCGGATTCCCCAATCCCCATCACCCCCTTCACCGATCGCCGTTCCCCGCCATCCGTCAAAGGTTCAAACGAGGGCGAATGTTACATAATGTTACATAATGTTACGTTTTCCGGCGTTTTAATATAGTACACACTAACAATTCAGCCGTGGAAGGGGTTGTGCGGATCATTGATGCAGAAGGATACCGAATTCTTCGCGCGAATCGCAAAAATTTTCCTTGACGCCGCTTTGCCGCGCCGGATACACTGCCCCCGTCATCGCGGGCGATGCGGGAATCGGCAAGCCGGGATCATCATGCAACACCAGTGGTTCACTTTCGGGCAATCGGCGGACGCAACCCCTCATTCGATCAAGCGATCCTCGAAAAAGGGGGGGGGAAACGTTTGCGCAGCGGCGGGCAGGGTGATTTCGCCCTGCACCCGTTGGAACCCCTCCGCTACATCAACAGCCCCTTGAGCCCCGCCATGCTCGTCACCTTCCTCGGCACGATCCCCCGGACCCTCACGATCGACAGCGGCGACTACAGCATCGATTTCGACATCAACGCCGTCGTCCTCAATGCCACCCTGATCCTCGGCAACGGCGCGAATGTCACCTTCAACCACGATGAGCAGTTGGCCGGCCTCACCCTTAACGGCGGCACCGCCTCTTTCACCGCCGCCACCAACTACACGATGATCGTCGACACCGTGGCCATCAACGGCAACGGCCAGCTCGACTTGGCCAACAGCTATCTCTTCGTCAACGTCACCCCGTTCGGAACCCTTCAAACCTACCTCTCCACCGCCTACAACCTCAACGGCGCATTGAACCCCAACGCCGGTGGGCTGGGCGACTACGCCGGGCCCGGCGGCATCACCAGCAGCGTCGCCCGAGCCTCCTACGCCGACAGCGGAGCCGTCAGTCTCGGCTACTATGACGGCGGCCAACAAAGGGATGGCAGCGTCCTCGGCCCCGATTCCAACTCCGGCGACGGCACCCGCATCGGGTTCAACCAGACCCTCATCCGCACCACCAGCACAGGTGACCTCAACGGCGACGGGAAGGTCAACGACTACGACACCGGCCTCTTCAGCGGTTACGGCTTCTACAACACCGGCCCCACGAGCCTCGGTTGGCAGGCCGGTGACCTCAACAGCGACGGCAAGGTGGACGACGGCGACCTGGCGATCCTCAGCGGTGCCGGCCAGTACAACAACAACGCCGGCACCGCCCCGTCGGTCACCGGCATCCCGATCGCCGCCACCGCTGGAGTGTCAGTGAATGGCCCCGTCGCCACGTTCGGCTCATCCGCCCCCGGCAGCACTGCCGCCGACTACTCCGCCTCAATCAACTGGGGCGACGGGTCGTCCACCGACAGCACCAGCGGCCGCGACCCGGCCCACGCGGTCACGATCACCGCCAACCCCAGCGGCGGCTTTTCCGTCCGCGGCAACCATAGCTACGCGCCAAACGCCGGCGCCGCGAACGCCACCGTCGCGGTGATGCACAATCCCTCGCAACTACGCGGCACCGCCAACGTGCCGGTTCAGATCAGCAACCCGGCCACCCTGCCGGTGACGGCCATCCCCATCACCGCCACGGCGGGCCAGCGGTTCGACGGCGTCATCGCCACGTTCGCCGCTTCCGGGTATGGAACGGTGGCG
This sequence comes from Humisphaera sp., assembly GCA_025351525.1. GTDB lineage: Bacteria > Planctomycetota > Phycisphaerae > Tepidisphaerales > Tepidisphaeraceae > JANXVV01. The sequence goes on from JANXVV010000216.1 coordinate 11,875, forward strand.
GGCGACTTCGCCATCTCCCCCGTCAACTGGTCCGATGGCACCACCCCCGACACCGCCGAAATCTTCGACAACGGCGACGGCACCTTTTCGGTCTGGGCCAGCCATACCTTCGCCGCCGCCGGCACCTACTCCGCGCCGGTAGCCGTCACGCACGTTGCCGGCGGTTTCAGCGGCTCGGCGTCCGCCTCCGCCCTCGTCAGCCCCGAAGCCATTCCGGTCACGCCCACCGCGCCGGTTCAACCCACCGGCCTGACCGTCACGCCGATTTCGTCGACAGAAATGGGGTTGGTGTGGGACCACATCCCCGACGCGACAAGCTACACCATCACGCGCAGCGGCGGCAGTGACGGGGATCTGACGCTTCCACCGGATACCGATCCCTCCGCCAACAGCTATGTCGACACGGGTCTCGACGGCCATACGGCATACACCTATACCGTGACCGCGACCAACGAAGTCGGCGACTCGCCTGCTTCCGCCGCCGTGACGGCCCGCACTCCTAACGGCATCCCCGACATGCTGCGGGACGCAGGTAACTACGGCTCCATAAACCAAGGCAGCACACTCGATATTCCAGCGTCATCGCTGCTGGCCAACGCCCCGGACCCCGATCTCAACGACACGCCGGTAATCGACCCTACCTCACTTAGCACAACTTCTCATGGTGGAACCCTGGCCTTGGTGAGCCTTCCGTTCACCGGCACCGTCCTCCGCTACACTGCACCCACAGGGTATACGGGCCCCGACAGCTTCACTTATGCCGTCACCGACGGCATGGCCACCAGTCTCCCTGGTATCGTCAACGTAAATGTTCTGCCCGATACCAGCGGCTACGTTGCTTCTACGGTCTATGTTTCCCAAGGCAGTTCGGCCGCGTTCTCGATCCCTGATGGAGCACTCATCAATTCGTCTCCGAACTCCGGCACTCTCGAGCATCTTGACGGCAACAACTACCTCTATCACCCCGCCCCCGGATTCACAGGCCTGGACTATGTCGACTACATTTTCCCGCCCGATAATCCCCCGTACCGCATCAATTTCATCGTCGGCGGTTCTTCCATTCAACTCATCCCCTACCGCACGGGCCTTAAGACCGACCATCAGGTGCTGCAAACCACCAAAGTGAAGCACAACCCCGCCGATTATGTGATTCTGACCAACAACAACCACGATGAAAATCATGCGGATGGCTCGGCGGACAACACGGACAACACCGCCTTCACCAGCTACAATCCCGACCCCAACACCGGCCTCCCCGCTCCCGACCTAGCCCAATTGAAGCCCGTGCTGCCCCCCGGCGCGGACAGCGGCACGGTCACCCTTGCGATCTCCGATCCTTCCTCGGTGCATTTATTCAAGAACGATGGCACTCTGCTCCAACCCACCGATTACACGGCCGACCTTGCAGATAGATCAGGCGACAGTTATCTCCGCACCGGTCGTAGCATCTGGATCGAAGGCGTAACCACCAACCCGGACCTGAAAGTAACGCTCACCTATCGCGATAAAACCGGAGGAATGATCGGCAGCGATGAAGTGCATATGAATGTGGCGCAGTGGGACACTGTACGCAAGGACGGCCAGATCAATGCCCCTGTAACCCAGACGGGACTCGGGGGCTTAGAGGATGTCATCCACAGCGGGCAGAATGACGTTTACGGCGATAGGTATCAATATCGAGATCAAATCACTGGTTTAACAGCACTCGATCAAGCGACGCTTGTGACCGAGGACACTCAGAACCGCGCGGATCGAATTACGGAATCAGGGACAACAGGCTTTTCGAACGACTGGAAGATACTCTACGGATCCTCGGACACAAATAACATTCTGACAACGGCGGAGAGTAACGCCCTCTCTGCGGTCATAGGCGCACATGCGATCGATCCTTCCACGAAAGTTACAGTGCCGCTTCGCAGTTATATCCTCACACCGATGGATGCAATCGACCATTCTTTTGACAGGCAAGTGAACGTGCCTCACTGGTCAGATGCCACTGGTTTTGGGGTGAACCCAACTCAAACGTTTGAGGAGAGGTGGCGGACGGTATATGTCTCATCGTTCGCGAATCCAGATTCTGGAGCCAACAATGAGGCGGAGGAAATCTATAAACTTGTCGACGAAATGGTTGATGGACACAATTTCTTGTGCAGTCAGGCAGTTCTGTTTCCTCTCTTGGATTTTGCGGCTCGCTACAACCTGCCAATCTCATCCACTGCACTCACTAATTTCACGGTGACGACAGTGAATAATAAGAACTACATCAAGCAGAACTTCCGGGATCTCGCCGAGTTAGCAGTAACTAAATCGGCACTTGCAAGTCCGGCGGCCGCAGCTATTCACGCAATGGCGGACAGGATTATTGCGATCGCAGGAGACACATTCGATCCAAATGCCATCTTGAATTATTCTTACGATCCTATCACAAAGCTGGCGACGCACGATACTTCACCCCTCACGAACGAATCTTGGACGGTGTCTCCTTTGCCGACTAATGGGGACGTGCCTTTTGCGTCTCAAACCAAGTTGATGAAACTCCCAGTCACGGCACCAGGCTACGCTATTGCGGGGAATTACCTCAATGTCTCCCAGCTGAGACCGGGCGACGTCATCAGCACTGTGCTTATGGACCAATGGCCGGGCGGAGACGTCTCGTCCGGCTTCAAATCCGGGCATACCGACATAATAACTTCAATCAGCAAAATAGGTGGAGTAGTCACCTTAGATTCTCGCGTCACTCTGTTTGAGATGTCTTCTATCGATACCCGGAGGGGTTTATTCTCCACATCGCTTAAGGACCTGCTAAACTGGAACATCGCGTTAGGAAACCAGAGTACGAAGATTGAGCATCAGTACGTCATGCGCTCATTCGATTTCGCAAATTTTGACACGCTTTTCTAATCTTAAGTCATGCGAGTAGTTGAGTATGAATCTCGGCCAAATCGCCGGCGACCCGCAAACTGCGGAAAGCTGAAGAGGATCGCAAAGCGCGCCGGTATTGGCGTGCTTCTCGTTGTGTTTCCATACGCCACTTGGCAGCTCTGTGGCGAGACGGTTCAGCGGCTATACTGGCGAGCGAAGGCCAATTCATATGAAATCCCGCCTGAACTTGTGGTGGCGGAAGAGAACCCACGCCGAGCGAGAGAACTCGTTTGGACGCCTGATGGCCACTTAAATCCTGCGGGCCACCTTACGGCGCGAAGGTCAGAGGCCGCAATTTTCTCGCCATACATTCTCTCTGGAAAGGTTCATTATCTTCCAGACCTTTACTTTTTGATACAAGATTCGCATCGCGGTTTGGCATTTCTTCACCGTCTATGTAGCAGCAATGGCGATTCACGGCTTGTAATCGTTGGGGCTTCGCCGGAGTCTTCGAACGCTCTTGACGGTAGCAAGGCTGATATGTTGATTTCTGCGTGGACATTGCTTTCAGGGAAGCCATGGCGCGTCACTGGCACGGAGTTAAGATTTCCGGCAGAGCTTGGCGAAAAGCGAGTGTATGGCGGTCAGTGCGACGAACATGACCCATCACATTTCACGATCAAATACGAGATCAACGATAAGATCGGAATGATCGACGGCTGGCTTCAATCGGACGATACAGTGAAACTCCGAATCCGCGACGGGCCGGCGAGCCGGAAAAGAGGATAGGATCCGGGAAAGAGGAGCCGGAAAAGAGGATAAGTACATTTAATCTAGTGATAATGTACTTATCCCCTTTTCCGGTTTCGCACCTCCAATCCCGCCGGAACGTGACCCCGCACTTCGCGGTATCATGGTGGCAACGGGTTCGGATGTGGAGCATGACATCGCCCGGACTATCGCGCACGAGCTGGGCCACTACTTGGGACTTTTTCATCGCCAGCAAATGCCAAACGCATCAGATGATTCGCAGCACCAGCCTGTCGACTATAATTTGATGAACGTTCATTTGCTCGGACACATTGCCGAGAACAAGATGACCTCGGATCAGCGAACTTCTTTTGATCTCGGGCAGGTCATGATAGCAAACAACCTTGACGACGCGACAGGGCTGCCGTTTCCATAAGCGGTGCTGAGCCGTGGCCGAAAGCCGAGGTTCTCGCAATGCAACTCCGAAAGTTAGCTTTTTTTACAGGCGCATGCGTCTTCTTAGCCCTATTTTTCATTACCTTTGGGATTTGGGTAAGTGCGTGTTTCCATAGAAATGGCCTTTGGCTTGTCAACACGCAATCAAATGGGGCGTTTCATGTTGATGACTCTTTAAGTCTCGCATGGGGCGACGCTGTGATCATCGGTGCGTTCGACAGATACAGCGTCGCCACCAGCACAGCAAAAAAGGCGTCAGAATTGCTCTGTCTCGACCCTCGGCCTCACTGCAATAACATGACATTGTGAGTCACAACGCGGAGGAGCAGTTCGTTGCGTCTTCGGGGTGCGGTCCGCGCGTAAGGCGGAGCCGAGGTTCCGTTTGATCATGGAATTCACGGTTTCGCTCTGCCACCGCTGGCCATAGATGGCCTTGTCCGCTCCCCGCCGGAAGCGGTGGTGCATGTTGCGGCGGTGGCGTCCGGTCGGCGGCTT
>JANXVV010000305.1 GCA_025351525.1 Humisphaera sp.
GCGCCCGGCCCCATCTCCAGAAATAGCCGCACACCATCGGCGTAGGCGGAGTGGATGACGCGCGTGAAATCGAACGGTTGCATCGCCTGACCCACGATGGAATCGGCGGCGCTCTCGCGCGTCAGATCATACGACCGCCCCCACGCGCCGCTGTAAAAACGAATGCCCGGTGGCGGTGTGGTTTCCAAAAGATGCAGCTCGCGATACGCGGCTTCGACGGGACGGGCGACTTCACAGTGAACCGAGGTGACGCCCTGCAGCGGATGCACCCGGCAACCGAGATTGCGCGCCAGATCGGCCACCGATTTGCGGTCGCCGCCCACCACGCATTCGCCAGGGGTGTTGACGATCAGCAGGTAGACGCGCGATCGGCCTTCAAGCGCCGTGCGCACTTGAGACTCAGGCCGATTGAAAACGGCAACGGTCCACTCGACCACTTCATCGTCTTCTAGTTTCCATGCCCGGCGGACTGAGTCATAGCTGCCCGTGAGATCACTGGTAAACAACGTCGACGCGTTCATGCGTTCCAGCATGGTGTCGCGGGCGGTCCAGGCGCGGGTGGCGAACAGGCCGGTGGATTCACCGAGGCTGTAACCGATCACGGCGTGGGGCTCGACGCCGAAGCCGCGCACCAGATCACTGACCATCGCTCCAAGCCAGACCTGCGCGAAGATGGCGTCGCGATGGGGGATGCGGTCGACGGGTTGGCCGGTCCAATATCGCCCGCCTGCAAACTGTGAGGCGAGTCGTTCGTTTTCTACGTCCTGCCGGCGCAGAACCTGCGGCCATCTCACCGCCAGATCGCGGCCCATGTCCGAGAAAGGATTTCCGGCACCGGGAAAAACGAAGGCGATTTGAGCGCTCGGACCAAGTGGATCAGGATTGTAAAAGACGCGGTCGCCGGAGATCGGACGGTTTTCTTGAATGTGTGATCGTGCGAGCGCGATCAACTCTTGCAACTGCTTAAAGTCTCGCGGCAGAAGCGCGACCTGGGCCGATGAGTATTGGGGATGTAGCTTCCACCACGCGCGGGCAAGTGATTGAAGGGAGGTGGGCGACGACGATTCGGAGTGCCGTTGCAAATCCTGCAAACCGGCGAGAAGCCCGGTGGCATCGGATGCGGAGAGGGCGAACAGGGCTTCATCAAACTCGCCCAGAACTTGCGGCGGCAGGGTGCTTCGTTTGTCATCCCGAGGTCCTCCGAAGGATCTGGCCGACCGGTCGATCGCGCCAGATCCTTCGGAATACCTTAGGTTCACAGGTGCGCTCATTTCCACGGATAACCGGTTGCCGTCCACGCTCGATGAAGTCACGGACGCACTGCGCGGGCCATCCGCACGATCGTGCAACCAATACTGCGGCGAAGACTGTCCGGCGCGTATCGAGGGGCGAATGTCATCGTGCATCGCAAGTGCGGTCTTGACGATGGATGCCAGCCCCGAAGCCGCGCCGGCGTGACCGATGTCCGCTTCGGCAGAGGTCCAGTCAAACGCGTCGCCGGTCGAATTCTTGTCGGAAGCAACGATACCGCTCGATGAATGAACCGCATCAATGACGGCGTAAATGCGATCGCCATCGCGGAGGGCATCATCATGGCGTTTCAAAATGACGGACGCGGCACCTTCACCGATGAGCGGGAAAACGGCGAACGGTTGAGAAGCGGATTGGCCAATCATGGCACGAATGTCACCAGCTAAATCAACGGCCCCCACCAGGGCGACATTCAGTTCGCCGCGCTGCAAGGCGCGGACACCGACTTCGAGCGCGCGCAGACCGGAACATTCCTCGTTGGAGATCGTAAAGCTCGGGCCACCGATGTGGAAAGCGCGGGCTACCCGGCTGGCGACGATGCCACCGAGCGCGCCCATGGTTCGATTGGCAGTCAAAGGCGGGCCGGCGCTGTCGCGGCATTGATTCGCCGCCTCTTCGAGCTCCTCAGTCGTCGCGTCGGAATTGGATTCCCGCGAAGCACGGCGGGCATCGTCGAGCAATTTCCAGCGCAGTCGAAAATTGGTGGTGTTCAAATCCAGGCCGATGCCGATGAACACACCGGTGTCCAATCGCTCGCTTGCACCAGCGGCCAATCGTGCATCGTCCATCGCGTCGGCGGCCACCTGAAGCATCAGCAATTGCTGCGGCAACATCTCCGCCAACTCTTTGGGCGGGATGTGGAATCGACCTACCGGCACCTCGACAGACTCGATGAAATGACCCTTGAACCGCTCCGCTTGCGGATGGCCCCAGGCGTGGGGCGGATGCGAAGGCGCAATCGATTTACCGCCGCCCAGCACGTGCTGTCGAAAATCTTTAAGCGACTTCCAAGGACCGAAGCAGGCACCCATTCCGACGATGGCGATGGCCGATGCGGATTTTTCGGGAGGCTTGAAACCGTTCACGGCGACAGATGATTTGGCGGCGACGGGTTCCCATTGTTCCAGCAGCACATGGGCATTGATCCCGCCGAATCCAAATGCGCTGACCGCAGCCCGGCGGGGTGAATCGGGGCGGCGCGGCCAGGGGGCGGACTCGCTCAATACGGTGAACGGGTTAGAGGTGGCATGGGCGTCCCGCCCGTGCTTTGATTCGGAGGGAAGCATGGGCGAGACGCCCATGCCACCTTCAAAATTCGCGGTGGGCGGAAGCGATTCCTCCCGCATCGCCATCAGCACTTTGATGATTCCCGCGGAACCGGCGGCGGTGAGCAGATGGCCGACGTTGCTCTTCACCGAACCGATCACGCAGCGTTGACTCGACGGCGGTGATTCGCCCCACAACTCGGTGAGGCTCGCCAACTCCACCGCATCGCCGATCGGCGTGCCGGTGCCGTGACATTCGATGAGATCAACATCGCGCGGTTGCCAACCGGCCTGCTTGTAAGCGGCGCGCATGGCGCGAAGTTGACCGGTCGAATCGGGCAGCATCAGGTTGCCGCCGATGTCATTCGAGAGGCCGACACCGGCGATCGTCGCGTAGATTTTATCGCCGTCGCGGAGTGCGTCGGCCAATCGCTTCAGCACCAGTATCCCAGCGCCTTCACCCACGACCAATCCATCGGCCTTGCGATCAAACGGGGAGCAGCGGCCAGTGGGCGACAGCGCGCGCAGCTGTGAAAAACCCATCTGAGTGTAGAGGCAGTCGGGACGGGAAAGACCGCCGGTGAGCATCAGATCGGCGCGGCCGGATTGCAGTTCATCGACAGCCAGCTTGAGCGCGTACAGCGACGAGGCGCACGCGGCATCCAGCGTAAAGCTTCCCCCACCGAGGCCGAGCGCTTTTGCCAACAGCCCGGCGGGCAGGCCGGCGACGTACCGGTTGAGAGGATTTGTTTGGTGGGGAATGGGTGGCATGGGCGTCTCGCCCATGCATTTCTTTGAAACAAAGCATGGGCGGGATGCCCATGCCACCTCTTTCAAAACGGGTCCGAGGATCTCCTCGCTAAACGCGGAGATGGCATCGGTGGGCAGAGCGATATTGCCGATGATGACGCCGGCACGGCGAGGATCGATCGGGTGGGTGATCGCATCGTTCCAAGCCGCCCGACCGGCGCCGAGCAGAAGATGAAACATCGGATCGAGACCGGCGAGAAGATCGGGGGAAAGGTTTACACCGGTGGGATCGAAAGTGTAATCGTCGACGAAGCAGCCGCGCGTGGAATAGATGCGATCGGGGGCGGGCGTTTTAGAATAGACATCGCGCGTCGCCAACGGCCAGCGACCGGGAGGAACCTCACGGGTAAGGTCGCGTCCGGCGCGGACGTGATTCCAGAATTGCTCGACATCGGATGAACCGGGGAAGAGGGCGCCGATTCCAACGATCGCGATTGGCCGTGAGGGATGCAAGCGGGAGGGTCTCGGTAAAGGCGTTTATGCGATGAACGTTGTCAGCCGAGGCAAGAAGGCCCGGGGCTTCCGCGCACCGCTGGCAAAAGAATAGGGTGAAATCTACGACTCCAACTGATTGCAGGCAAACGCGTCGTGGAGTGTGGCGTCCATCACGCATTCATAGCCATCCATGCGGGCGACCAATGCGCCGGATGGATCGAGAAATTCGATC
>JANXVV010000382.1 GCA_025351525.1 Humisphaera sp.
CAAAAACCCGAAGACCCAAAAACCCGACAAACACAGGTCTCGGAGTACCGCGACCTGTGCCACCCCGCACAACTGGTAACTTGAATGTTATTCATGCCTGCTCCTTATGACAGGCGACACGGATGGGAAAGAAGATATTGCCATGAATTCACCGTACGGCGAATTGATTCCCACGCCGATGGAGTTTAGTCTGTCGGGAGAGCATATAGACGTCTGGCAAAGCCCGACTCTCATCGCCTCTGAAGAGCTCGCATGCTTTTGCGAAGTGCTTTCCGAAGACGAACATCGCAAGGCCGATTGTCTTCGCGATCCTGCCAAGCGAATTGAAAGCCTGGTCTCGCGCGGTTTTCTTCGTCGCCTTCTCGGGCGCGCGCTTAAAGTCGACTCGAAAGCATTTGTGTTTTCAATCGGCTCACACGGTAAGCCTTACCTACCTGAAAAATGGCAGGGAAGCTCCATTGGTTTCAACGTGTCTCACTCACGAAACCGATTGCTGATTGCCATGTCGCTTGATCGCGAAGTAGGGGTGGATGTCGAATGGATGTCACCGGAATTGGAGTGGGAACCTCTGGCGCGACAGTATTTCTCAGCCAGCGAAGTAGTGTCGCTGGCGAATCTACCTAAGGATGAGCAATGTCGGGGTTTTTACAGAAGCTGGGTTCGGACGGAGGCGATGTTGAAAGCCACCGGCGAAGGATTTGCGAGGGGGCTTCCGGCGGATACCGACATTCAACTGCATACCGTCGATCTGCCCGTAGGTGATGACTATGTCGCCGCCGTAGTAAGCATCCCTTCACTTACATCAGTGCGATTTTGGTCCCCTCCCCCCGGTACTCCGGGGGGAGGGTTAGGGTGAGGGGTTTTCTTTCTTCCTGTAATATTCCGAAATCGACCATTCCAAACATTACAGCACAACTTGTTGACTGAAAGTCAAGGGGAACCGCGAAAGCGCGAAGGTGGACGCGAAGTAATAAATACTTGAATTTCTTCGCGTTCGCTTTAGCGCCTTCGCGGTTCCCCAGTTTTAGTTGCACCGAATCAATCGCCCTGTAGCAGCAACCCTCCCCCCGGAGTACCGAGAGGAGGGGACAAGAACAAATCAATCAGCATCGTTTGTATTATTCATATCGAACGCCCATTGCTCACGATTGAAACTGAGCGATCCTTGATACCACCCATTCACGGTCTCAAAACAACGGCGAATCGTGCAAGCGATCGAAAGCCGTTCACCGTTGGGGCCGCAAATTTGCAGATGCCCGCCGTTGCCCAATGGCAGACGGCGGCGGGAGATGCACCCCAGCCCTTTGGTAGTGGCGTCGCGAACATAGATCGCCCAGGGTTCCGCGCCGGGCCGATCGCTGTATAGCTGCAACTCCGCCACCGTGCGTAGGACCAATCGCGGTACCGTACGGCGGTCAATCACCGGGGCTCGGGCAGCCTCCAGTGCCGACAGAATAAATTCCGCCTCGGCTGGCAGCGCGGTGGACGACATTCGCCTCGTCGAGCGCACCGCTTCGACGGACTCAAACGGATATGTCGTCGGTGGCGTCAGCGTCGAATGTTCTTCAATCAGTGTGGTCATGATCCTTCTCTCACCTTTCTTCGAACGGTTTGCATCCGCCGACCAGGCCGCGCCTTGGGTCAATGGATTGACTGCGGAAAGGTACTATGTAAATCGGGTATCGGGCAAATAGGCGAGAGTTTTTTTCGGCGTCTGACGTTTATCGCGAATAACCGGTCACATTGTCGCCATTGCCTGCGACAATCGGCGGACTTCGTGCAGGGCCATGCCGCCCAGTTTCAGAATTGTGTTTCCGATGGGCGGAATGATCGCATGCCCCAACCCCAACCGTGCGGCTTCCCGAAGGCGGGTTTCCAGATGCGGCACACTGCGGATCTCACCGCCAAGGCCAAGCTCCCCGAGCGCAAACGTTCCAGCCGGCAGGGGGCGATTCATATGGGCCGAAGCGATCGCCAGTGCGATTGCCAGATCGATCGCCGGCTCGGCCGCCTTCACACCGCCGGCGACATTCACAAACACATCCTCGGCGGCCAGTCGCAATTCCGCCCGCTTTTCCAGCACGGCGATAATCATCGCCACGCGATCCGTGCTGACTCCGCTCACCTTTCGCTTCGCCGCGCCTATGACGCTGGAAGCAGTCAACGCCTGCACTTCAATCAGCAGCACGCGCGTCCCCTGCATCGCGGCGGTAATCACACTCCCACTCGGTGGCCCGCCCGGCCCATATTGCTCGACGAACAGATTTCCCGGGTCGGTCACCTCGCTCAAACCTTCGCCCGTCATTTCAAAAAGCCCGACCTCGTGCGTGGAACCGAAACGATTTTTGATGCAGCGCACGATGCGGTGAGCGTGGAATCGGTCGCCTTCAAAGTAGACGACGGTGTCGACGATATGCTCGATGATCTTCGGCCCGGCCAGCGTGCCGGCTTTGGTCACGTGCCCGACAAACAGAATCGCCACGCCGCTGCTCTTGGCCAGATAGACCAGGTCCATGCAGCAATCGCGAAGCTGCGTCACCGACCCCGGAGCGGCGGGCAGATCGGGCTTGTAGATCATCTGGATCGAATCGACGATCACCACCTGCGGCTTGTTCTTGTGAATCTGATGGATGATCCGCTCGACATTCGTCTCGGCGAGAATGAGCAGGTTGCTGGTCTTGATGCCGAGGCGTGAAGCGCGGAGTGCCGTCTGCCGTGCCGATTCTTCGCTGGTGACATACAGCACTTTAATGGGCGCGCGATGCGGGACACTCAAGCCGAGGGCGTCGCCTACGGCTTCCGCCCTCGGCTTGAGCGGTGATGTCCCCGCTCCTTGGCTCAGGGTGTGGGCCACTTGCAGCAGCAGGGTGGATTTGCCGATGCCCGGATCGCCGCCGATGAGGATCGCGGAGCCGGGGACGATTCCACCGCCGAGGATGCGATCAAACTCCCCAATTCCAGTTGGCATGCGCGGCGAGTCGGATTCGTCGATCTGATCGATCGTCACCGCTTCCCCCGCACGCGTCAGGTCACCGGTCGCCGTACCGGTTGACGGGGCGGCAGCGCGGTCGGCACGGGCGTCGAAGGTGGGGGTTTTGTATTCCTCCAGGCTGTCCCACGTGCCGCAATCCGGGCATTTGCCCATCCATTTCGGATGAACGCTGCCGCAATGATTGCACAGAAATTGAACTTTGCTTTTGGCCATGGAACGTTTGAAGAATGGTACGGGGGGATTTGAAAATAAAAAGCAGCGTCGTCCATCGAGAGTTTGAAAAAAATGTGGTATGGGCATCTCACCCGTGCTTTTTGGCCGAAGAAATGCATGGGCGAGACGCCCATGCCACCTTCTCTGAGGCAACCACTTTCAATTCGGAATTCAGTCGGCTCCCATCGACGATGGATCATGCGCCTGACCCACCTTCCACGCGTTCCAATAATTCTCCATCCGCTCCAAAAAGTCGCGCGGCTTTTCGGAGTATACACGCTCACCCAGATGCATCGATTGCTTCTGCAATTCACGACGGCGATCGTCGATCGATTCAAGCAGTGTTTCCAAATCAGTCGGAACGGAAAGCGATGCGGCTTCCGTCAGAAGAAACTGACGCAGCACGAACAGATCGTGATCCTCGCCGAGACAGTTTGCCAACTCGTGGGCCTTGCCCTCGAATCGCTCCAGCACCGCCGGCCAGATGGGCTTCAATAATTCCGCATGATGCCGAAGATCTTTCACACGCTTGCGCCACTCGTGAAGCGCGGCGGCCTCGCGATCGTGCCGAGCAACGGTGAAGGCTTGCCGACCCTGACGGTAGTTGCGTTTCAGGCCTCTTCGCAGACTGGAAAAATCATCGCCATGGATGGGGATTATTTTCAGACTGTGTTTGACGGCTTGAAGCAATCGCCCGACTTCGTCCAAACCTTCTCCCGATTGCGATTGCAGTGATCGACGGTGTTGGGCGAGAAGCCTGTCGCGGATCGGTTGAAATGTTTCAGCGGGGCATGGCGATTTGAGATTCTTCAAAAGGAGGTCGAATGCCTCGATCCCTACTTTCGCATCCCGAACGCCCGAAAGAGCCCGCCCCGCATCGCGCAATCCCGCATCCACCTTCCGCCACAGCTTGGGTTTGGCCGACTCCCGAGTCAAGCGAAACAAGGATCGCAGGCGTTTCAATCGCTTTCTCGCCTCATGTACCTTTTGATCCCGGCTGATTCGCCTTCGCCCTTTTACGTCTGCGAGAATGAGATCGACCTGTTGCACCGCAATCCGCCGCAGACCTTGCGCCACTGTCTCGATTCGCTTGAATTCAAAACTCACGTCATGGCTCCAAGGTAATCCGGGGGGAGGGGACCGGAGGGCCGGATGCGATGGCCATAGGGAAGAGTTTGTTGATCGACGCGCTATTTCCCCCCATACCCCGGCAGCGGTTTTCCATCGGGATCGAGTTTGTCGCAGGCCCATAGAAGCCCCATCGCCAAAAGACGGTGGTAGTCGGCGTCGTCGGTGGTCTTGGTGTCATGGCCGAGCGTGGTGCCGAAAATTTTCGCTTTGCCGTAATGATTCACCCAGGCCACCGTGTGGACTTTGCCGTTCGCGGGGCTCGTCGCCTGCAGCAGCGGGGTGGCGGTCTCCATCATTTTCACCGAGTTGTACATCTCATCTCCGGCGGTCTTCCAATCATCGGGAAAGCTCTTCATGATCGGATGGTCTTTGGCGACCTTCACCGTGCTGAAACCGGCGTACTTGTCGTGGATGCGCGTGTCCATTCCGACCAGCGCGTGCCATTTTTGATCGACGATGAGATCGCGCTCCTTGAAATTGGCCGCCTTGGTGTCGCGGGGCGCGCGGTAGGTGTGCATCGAGCAGTGGATGAAGACCGCCGGCTTGCCTTCGTTGGCGACCCTGAGCGCGCCGTCGTAATCGCCATCCGTCCATTTCTCACCGAAGCAGATGTCGTAGAGAATCACATCGTACCCTTCGGCGAATTTCGGATTCGCGAATTCCTTGGCCATCTCCTCAGCGGTGTTCATCAGCTTCACGTCGACCTTCACGCTGGCGAGCTCGCTGATTTTCTCAGCCAGCAGCGGCGGGGTTTTTTTGTAGTCGTGGAAACCGCCGCCGACGTACAGGACGGCTTTGAGTTTCGCCTCCTCGGCGCGGGTGAGCGGGGTGATGACAAAACATAAACAAAGGGCGATTGCGGCGGTGAGTCGATTCATCGAAGGCTCCTGTTGATTGGGACGAGCTGCCCGAACGAACAGCGTCGGTGAATGGGTGCCACACAATTTATCCTGCAAATCACATCGGGCAGATGATCCGCGGTGAGAGAAATACCAGATATACCGCCGCCACGCGAATTCGCGTGAGCTTTTCGATCGCCTCGCGATACAGATGCACCTGGGGCAGATACGTTTCCTTCCGCGCCTCGAGTTGCCGAGTGGTCACGCGGTCGGTCTTGTAGTCGACGATGTCAAACGAATCACCCTGCCGTATCAGCAGATCGATCCGGCCACGAAGCATCAATTGATCGAGCGGCGCGGGTGTGGGGATTGCCATGGAGGGTTGAGCGCGATTGAACGCGATTTCGCGAAGAACCTGCTGCGGCGGCAACCGATGGAGCAATTGACCGAGTTCGCTCGCGGCGAACCATTCCACCGCGCCCCGGTCCACCGCGCCGGCCTGATCTTCCGTGATCAGCTTTCGATCCACCATTTTTTGGATTTGCAAAAGGAGCGAGTCGTCGTCGCAGGGTCGCGAAAAATCGAGATGTTCAAGGACGAGGTGCGTGGCGGTTCCCTTGTCGTTCGCCGCCATCTCCAGCTTGCCGGCCAGCGCGAAGGGAAGTCGCAAGGCGGCGGGCGTGCGAACGGAAGCCTCTGAATCCGCCCCCGTCGGCTTTTGCGATTTGATCCACTCCGTCACCGGCATCGCCGCACGCAACATCGAAGCCTCGCGGTGAGGATAGACAAATGCCAGTCGCTCGATTACCGCCTCGGCCAAGGCATTTGCGGGCGGCGAGGCATCAAGCGGTTTTAGAGCGGCGTATCCAAGCTGTTCCGGTGTGAGAGTCGGGCTGGCCAGGGCTTTCAAAGACCATTCCGTTACCTCTTCTGCGGTGTGAAGCGTCACGGCGAAATCAGTCGCGCCGGCACCGGTGGTCGCGGCGGCGACGGGGCCGATCCAATCGAGCATGTTGCCCGCCGACAGCATCACATCCGCCGCCAGTGGGCCGACGTGCGAGTGGTACAAGGTCTTCCACCGCTCCGGCGTTTTCGAGTCGCATGTGCCGACCAGAATCAAATGTTCTTTCGCGCGGGTGGTCGCGACGTACAGCACGCGCAGTTCCTCGGCCATCGCCTGCTGGCGCAATCGCTCGGAGACGAGTAGCGAGGCGAGTGAGGGATATCGAACCTGTTTGAATTCATCCACCGCCGGCAGGCCGAGGTATCGGGCGCGGTCGACCAGCACGCGGTTGGTGCTGTCGCGCAGATTGAACCGCTTGCCGAGGTCCGGGAGAAAGACGACGGGGAATTCCAAGCCCTTGGAGCGATGCACGCTCATGATGCGGACGACGTCTTCACCGGCCCCGAGAATCGAGGGCAGGCCGAGATCGGATTCCGTCTGCAGGCCGTTGAGGAAGCAGAGAAAGCGGTACAGACCCTGACGGGAGAATCCACCGAATTGCCGGGCGCGTTCGTGCAGATACAGGAGGTTGGCGCACCGCTGCTCGCCGTTTTCCAGGCCGCTGCAGTACGTGAGGTATCCGGTGTCGTCGTAGATTTGTTGAATGAGATCAGACAACGGGCGCAGTCGGGAAACAGTTCGCCACTCGTTGAGTTGCGATAGAAAATTTTTGAGCCGCGCAGCCAGTTCATCCGAGTGATCGGCGGCGTATCGTGTGACGGCCTCGTGATAAGGAATCGGCTTTCCGGCACCGCGATACGCCAGCCGAATGCGGGCCAGGGCATCTTCCACGGCGGGAAGGTTTGCCAACGGGCTGCGCAAGACCGTCGCCAGCGGAATATCCTGTTGACTGTTATCCAGCAAATGAAGCAGCGCGAGCATGTCGCGCACTTCGGTCGAGTTGAAATAACCGGTGCCGCTGTCGCGATGCACGGGAATGTCGTGTTGCCGCAGGATGCGGGCGAATTGCTCGGCTTTAACGACGGTCGAGCGCAGGAGAATGACGATGTCCCGCCGTTGAATCGGTCGGAGAATAGGAGCGCCATCCGGCCCGCGATCGGCGACGTGCAGCGGGGGCGAACCGTCATGCCCCATCAGTTCATGGATCTTCGAGGCGATAAAAGAGGCTTCTCTTTCAGATCGATCCAGATCGCCGGCGGGTTCCTCTCCTTCGTCTGACGCCTCCACATTTTTCGGAAGCAGGTGAAGCTCGACGGGAGAACCTGTGAATGAAGGCGAATCCGTCGTTGATGGGAAAATCGCGCCGGGCCGCAATTCCTGCGACTCATCGTAATCCAGGTCGGCGGCTTCGCGCGTCATCAGTCTTGCAAACAATTCGTTCAACGCGTTCAGCAATGGCGCACGACTGCGGAAGTTCGCCTGGAGATCGATCACCTTTCCATCGCCCGAGCCGGATTTATAGCGATCGTACCGCGCAAGAAACCGAGCCGGCTCGGCGAGTCGAAAACCGTAGATGCTCTGCTTGACATCACCGACGCAAAAAAGATTGGGTGTGGCTGCGTTACCGGGTTCGGATTGCAGGCATTCATGGCTGACGAGATTCAGAATCGCCTCCTGCACGCCGTTGATATCCTGGTATTCATCGACCAGCACATGGGCGATCTGCCGATGGCAGGATCGCGCGACCGCAGACGGAATCCATCGCCCACTCTCGCGCGTCCGTAACACTTTCAGCGTCAACCGTTCGAGGTCGGCGAAGTCGACGCCGTGCGCCCGCTCTTTGGCGGCGGTGTACCGCTCGCCGAACGACGTGACGAGATCCAGAAAAACCTCCGTGAAAGGTTGAATCGACTTCAGTCCTGTGGACCATTCATCGGAGGTGAAGCGGATCAGCGGGCGTAGCGATCCGTCCTTGCCCATGTCATACTGCACGGAGTCCAGTGCGGTGGATGCCTCGGTTTTCCCCGGAGTGTCATTTTTAATCGACGGTTTACGGCCCGGCTCAAACTCGCTGACCGCCCGGGCCAGCGCATCGAAACGACCGTTGCCAAATGCGCGAATCCAACGGTCGATCGTATCGGAACAATTTTGCAAATAGTCAACGTATTTGCGGAATCCTTCAAATTGACCGGCGATGCGAATGGCGCTCGCGCAGCGGTCGGCCAGCGATGACAGACGGCGATGAATGAGGGCCGTCAGTTCTTTCCCGAGCGCGGAATCCGCCGGCGGTTGATCGGCACCCTCCGCGATGCGCGATCGCGCCACGGCAAGCCAATCATCGGGGTCGATCAGACTTCCCAGAAGTTCGTGCGTGTGAATCACATGGCTTTGAAGCCCATCCTCTTTGCCGTCGCCGTAGACGTCGATCAGCTTTTGAAACACACCGCTTTCATCCGTCTCGTATCGGTCGGCGAACAGATCGCGGGCCACCTCAATTCGCAGCAGACGGGCTTCATCGCCATCGAGAATGGTGAAGCTCGGATCGAGTTCGAGCAGGTGGAAATGCCGGCGCAAAATCCCGGAACAGAAACCGTGCAGTGTGCTGACGCGGGCGAGATCGATCCGGGCGACCTGGGCGCGCAGGCGTTGATCTAGCGGATCGCGCTCGAGTCGCCGACGCAATGCGTTCTCGATGCGGCCTTTCATTTCGGCGGCGGCGGCCTCGGTGAACGTCACCACCAGCAGTTGGTCGACATCGCAGGCGGGTTGGGCGTCGCACACCAGGTACGCGCATCGCTCCGAAAGCACGGCGGTTTTGCCCGATCCGGCGGCGGCGGAAACCAGCAGGTTGACGCCGGTGGTTTCGATCCCGGCCTTCTGTTCGGGCGTCCAATTCGGTGTGGCGTTACTCATGGTTTTGCCCCTTCTGATTCGACGACGCGCAACAGCACTTCCTCACGGCTCAGCGGCGGCAACTGATGGTATCCCACGCGCGATTCAAAACGACAGACGCCTTTGTATTCGCAGGTGGGGCAGGGCGTTTTCTGGCCGAGCATGTAAGGGACGATTCCGATTTCACCGTCGAGAATTTTGTCCGCCAGCATTCCCAGATGCCCCCGCACGGTCGTCAACAGCGCGGCCAATTCATCTGCGCTGGCCAGATCGGAACGGCTTTTAGCGCCGAATTGCCCATCCTTTTTCAGCGTCGCGTGAATGACTTCCGATGCGCCGGTTTCGAGATGGGTATCGAGTGATTTCAAAAACCGCTCATCTACCACCCCGCGCGGTTTGGCGGCGAGATGGAACGCGGGATCGTCCGGCGAAATGGCCTCGGTCGGGTGATCGACATCGCCGAGCGACCGAAGCATCCGGACGTAAAACGCGGCGGCGGGTGTAAGTTTGCGGCCGGTCAGTGCCTCGCCATTGGTTTCCAACACGAGAAGGCAGGTCAGCAGTTGCAGGGCCAGACCGTAGTACACTTCATCGAGCGCGAGGGTGCGATTGCCGAGGCGATAATCGATGATGGAAAAACCATTGCCGTCCTCATGCAGATCGACTCGGTCGATTTTCCCGCTCAATTTCAGTTCGCGATGGTGGGGAGTGGGAAGCGAGAATTCCGGGAGAGCCTCTCCTTCACCGAAGCGGAGATTTGAATAAGCCGGGTTGAATTGACCGCGGCCCGCGCCGATTTTTTGAGTGGCGATCACCTGGCCGAGTGTTTTTTCGATGCGCTGCAGGAGGTAGCGATTGCGCGCGCTGCTCAGCAGGATTTCACCGCGCAGGGTGTGACCGATGTGCTCGACCGCGACGGCCACCAGTTTATTTTTTTGCGCATCCGACAGATCGACCCAGGATTTTCGCTGCTTCAGCAGATGGGCCACGACCTTTTCCAAAACGTGATGGAAGACGTTTCCGAGATCGAGCGCCGAGACCTCGTGCTCTTCATCGCGCGGTTGCAGTTGCAGGCCATGCTGCGCGAAATGCCTGAAGGGACACGCGGCGAAGGTCTCGATTTGCGCCACGCCGGTGCGCAGCGGATTGGCGAACAACCGGGCGGCTGTTTCGCGCGAGAGGGCGGCGGTGTTGTCGTAGCTCAACGCCCGCCAGGCGCGGAAGCAGACGGAATCGATCGCGGAGTTCGATGGCAATGTCGATTGCATCGCGAGCCATTGGTACAGCGCCGGCCAAGGCTCACCGATGGGCAGTCGCACCCAGCGCATCAGTGCGGTAATCAACTGCCGGGGCGTGGCGATGAATGCCGGATCATCGCGTTGCTCGCGCGGCAGGACCGTCGGTGGGGCGGTCGGAAACATGTTGTGAATTCGTTGCCAGAAGGATGAAGGCCCCACCGGTTTTCCCTTGGCATCGCTTGCGGAACGGCTCAAATACAGCGTTTTGGAGGCGCTGGTGAAGGCAAGATAGCCCAGCAGTTGTTCATCGAGCAGTTGCCGATCAGTAGCCGGTGCAACATCCAGATTGCGACGTTGTAATTCGCGGCGATCCGAATCCGACAACACCGATTCTTCTTTGGGCGCAAGCGGAAAACATCCCTCGTTCAACCCCATGACAATGACTGCTTTCAACTCCGGCGTGCGCGTGCGGTCGACCTGCCCGACCAGCACTTCATCCACTGTCGGGGGGATCAGACCCAGATCGAATTGATCCAAACCCGCCTCGAGCACCTCCTGAAAACCGGCCAGTGTAATGCGTTCGTCGCCGAGCAGGGCCACCATCTGATCGAAAAGGTCCATCAACTCCGACCAGACCTGTGAATGTTCGCCCATCTGCTCAAAGTCACCGGCGGCGTTGGCGCTGTTGATCCAATCGGTGAGCCTGATGCGCACCGGAAATTGCTCGATCACGTCAAACAGTGCGGCGACAATTTCATTGACCGCGACCCGCCCGCGCGTGCGGGCGATGAAAGGCTGGATGGCATCGACCAGGATACGCCGATGGTCGTCGACGTGATTGAGTTCCGCTTCCGCAGCGATCGGGTTGCGATCGTCGTGGGCTAAAATCGTCTTTTGGTGGTAGGCCCAAGGGTCGGTCGCCGCCCACTGCTGGCCGCGAATGCGATGGGCCAGCACGTAGTTTTCAAGCGCATCCACATCGGAATTGGCGACACCGGTCAGGTCCGTTTTCAGCAATGTCATCAACCATTCATGCGGCCACGACTGCTGCGAAATCACGAGGATGGCCCGCACGAATTGCAGCAGCGGATGATGCGCGGTCTGACGGCGACGATCGACGAAATAGCGGATGCCATGCTCGGCGAAACTGACGGCGATCAAATCCTGAAACGCGGAAAGATCGCGCACCAGAACCGCGATATCGCGCAGGCGGAGTCCATCGGCCAGGAGCTGTTTGATCCGCCGGGCCGCCGCATCCACCTCCGCGCTCCGGGTGGGGGCTTCCAGCAGTTCGATTCCGTCGGCGGATTTCTGCGGGCAAGCGATCGCCGTTCCGAAGGCATGTTTCTCGACCGCCCGCAGACTTTGCCGGGTGAAGCGGTGTACGTCGTTCAACAGGATCGGCGGCTCATCGACCGATACGCCTTCCTCGCGAAAGACGATGCGCAGCCTTCGGTACGCGGATTCAACGGAAAAGAAAAGGCTCATTTCTTCCGGGAATAGATCGGGTTGTCGAATGACCGCGCTGCGGGGATCGATGGGCAGGGTGATTTCGACATGACGACAGACTTTTCCAAGGCGGGCCAGCACCCGGCGTTCGTACTCGGAAAAATCCCGGAAGCCGTCGACGTAGACGGTGGCCTCGTGAAACATTTTGCAGTCATCGAGACATTTGAGGATATGCAGCAAACGCTGGTGCGGATCGAGTCGTTCCTGGCCGAGGTATTGGGTGTAGGCGCTGTAGATCAGATGGAGGTCGTGGACTTTGTCGATCAATCCACCGCCATCGACCGCCTGGGAGGGTGTCCCCATTTCCTTCATCAACAGGTCGAGATCGGCGGCGTTTTTTCCACAGCGCTCGAACTCGCCGAATGTTTTATCCAACTTGGCGGCTAAGCCGGGTTGGCGTGCGGAGTTCTTAAAGAATTTGAGCGATGCCGCATTTCGGCGGAGCAGATAACCGAGGATCATCTGCCGACCGATGGGCGTGATTTCCGGGATGCCGGCCCCGCCGCACTCGCGCATGATCTCGCGACCGAGTTGATCGAACGAAAGCACGCGTGCCCGAAGAAACCCCCCGAGCCTGCCGTTGCAGGTGAGTTCCCGTTCGGCGGAGAAAGTGGCTTGGCGTGGGAGGAGCCAGAAAAGGGGCGGGCCGATGGGTTGCTCGCGCAGGGCGTCGACGATGGACGTAAAACAGCGATGGGTCTTGCCCGAACCCGCGCGTCCGATCACAAAGCTGACCGCCATGGTTTTTCTTCCGGTGGAAATCCTGGTTCAAGAATGGATTTTGGAGGGCGGTCGTCCTCGACCACCGTAGCGGCGGCAGGGGACTGCCGCCCTCCAAGCTGCCGCATGATGCCTTGCAACACTGCGACGTGTGATAACGGCTTTACGCGTGAAGGTAATCGCGGACCCGCCACTAATAAAACACGGGGACCGGAAAAACCGGTCCCCGTGTTCGGGTAAACATTAAATCGAAGCGTAAGGCTTAGTAGCGCTTGGGACGGCCACCGCCGCTGCCGCCGCCGCTACCACCACCACCGCCGCCGTAACCGCCACCGCCGCCACCGCTGCTGCGACCACCGCCGCCGCCACCGTAGCCGCCACCGCCGCCGCTGCGACCACCGCCGCCGCCGCCGTAACCACCACCACCGCCACCGCCACGGGGGCGATCTTCGCGGGGCTTGGCTTCATTGACGGTCAACGCGCGACCGCCATGTTCCTGGCCGTGCAATGCGCCGATGGCGTTCTGGGCTTCTTCTTCCGTCGACATTTCGACGAATCCGAAACCCTTGCTTCGACCGGTGTCCCGGTCGGTGATGATCTGTGCGCTGTCGACCGTCCCGTGGGACGCAAACAGTTCCTGAAGAGCTGTGCTATCAACATCATAGCTCAGATTACCAACATACAACTTCTTGCCCATCGTGAATCTCCGTGTTGGGCTTCCGACCTGATGTTTTACTTTCACGGTCTGACTGAAAGAGGTCGACATTTGACCCGAAAGCTCGGTGGTGCGAAGGAGAAGACGGGACGAAGGCAGGAAAACCCTGAAACATCCACGAACTCGGTCGAATCAACCTTACCGCGCGTCAGTGTACCGTTGCGATGCGTGACTGTACACACAGAAATGGAAAAAAAATAACGGAATCGCAAAAAGTGTCGACAGCTTGAATTGAACCCAACCGAGTTTTTCGAAAAACATGTGGCATGGGCGTCTCGCCCGTGCTTCTTGGCCTAAGAATGCGCGGGCAAGACGCCCATGCAACCACATTCAAAGCACCCAAACCTGGAAGCCTCGAAAATATTTTCAATCGAAAGGTTGGTTGTTACCCCCTGTTTATCAGCGGTTTGACGTGGATCGGGAAAATCCCGACCCGGAGATTGATGAACGAGGCTTGAACCGGACGATGGAATACCTACTATACTTGAATTAAAGAACCTTTTAGTCATCGTACGCGTAGTACTGAAATTTTCCTGAAATCGCCGCGTTGACACCCGCCCATTTGACGGCGCGTACACGGTGCGACGCTTTTCCCCCATTAAACCCCGCTGTGCCCGCGAAGGGCATTAAGGATCCTCGCTTGTCTTCTACATCCATGATGCCGCCGGCACTAGCCGCTGTCACCCAACCGCGCCCAAAAACCCAGCACCAGGACGATTTGGAACAGGTGCAGGCCGAACCCGCGCATGAAAAAGTATCGTTGACGATGCAGATCGCCAATTTGATCACGGTTGTCTTACCGTTCGCCGGTTTGGTAACGGCAATGGCTCTCACCTGGGGCCGTGGCTTTAGCTGGATCCATCTGGGACTGCTCGTCGGCATGTACATCGTAACCGTTCTCGGCGTGACGGTCGGTTTCCACCGCCTGTTCACCCACAAGGCTTTTGAGACCAGTGCCCCGGTGAAAGCGATTCTCGCCTTCTTCGGTTCAATGGCGATCGAAGGGCCTCTGTTCAAGTGGGTGGCGATGCATCGCCGTCATCATCAATGTTCGGACGGCGAGAACGATCCCCATTCCCCGCACCTTCACGGCCATGGTTTCGTGGGCTTTTTCTCCGGTCTATGGTTCGCCCACTGCGGTTGGATCTTTCGCCCGCACGCGCCCGGTTTACAGAAGTCGATCAACGATCTGGTGGCGAGCCCGATGCTCCGCCGAATGAGCAGCCTTTTCCCGTTGTGGGCGCTGGTCAGCCTGCTGATTCCGACAGTCCTCGGCGGGTTGTTCACGATGACCTGGATGGGTGCCCTGCTTGGCTTTCTGTGGGGCGGGCTGGCCCGCGTCTTTCTCGTGCATCATGTGACATGGAGCATCAATTCAGTGTGCCATATCTGGGGTGGTCGTCCGTACCGCAGCCAGGATGAAAGCCGCAATAACGTGGTGTTCGGAGTGCTGGCGCTCGGCGAAGGATGGCACAACAACCATCATGCCTTCCCCACGTCGGCCAAGCACGGTCTGGCCTGGTGGCAGGTCGATGTCAGCTATATCGTGATTCGCACGATGGAGTTTTTCGGGCTGGTGTGGAAAGTCCGTGTGCCCGCCGCTTCCGCGTTGGCGGCCAAGCGTCGGTGAGAGAAATAAAAAGTCTTAGATTGAATCCGAGGCACGCGTTTTTCAATAAACGCGTGCCTTCTTTATTTTGACTCCTTGCATTCGCGTAGGGCCTTCCACTAAGGTGGTACGCGGATGCGATTTTCATCGGGGAATGGAAAGACGCGTGCCTTCGGCACAGCCGCTAAAAATTGAGAACTTTGGAAATGAGCCGCATTGAGGAATTTGATGAGCGCCTACCACTTGACCCATCTCAAGCAACTCGAGGCTGAGAGCCTCCACATCATCCGCGAGGTGGCCGCCGAGTTTCAAAACCCGGTCATGCTCTATTCGATCGGCAAGGATTCCTCGGTGATGGTGCGCTTGGCGCAGAAGGCCTTCCACCCGGGCCGGATGCCGTTCAAGCTGATGCACATCAATACGACGTACAAGTTCCGGGAGATGATCACCTTTCGCGACCGGTTCATCCGCGACAATCAACTGGAGTTGATCGAGCACATCAATACCGAAGCACTCAAGGACGGCATCAATCCCTTCACGTATGGCTCGAACCAATACACCGCCATCATGAAAACGCAGGCACTGAAGGACGCATTGAATCGATACGGCTTCGACGCCGCTTTCGGCGGTGCCCGCCGCGATGAGGAAAAGAGCCGGGCTAAAGAGCGCGTCTATTCCTTCCGCGACCGCCTGCATCAGTGGGATCCCAAAAACCAGCGTCCCGAGCTGTGGAATCTCTACAACGGCAAGGTCAACAAAGGCGAATCGATCCGCGTGTTCCCGCTGTCCAACTGGACGGAGTTGGATGTGTGGCAATACATTCATCTGGAAAACATCCCGATCGTGCCGCTCTATTTCGCCGCCGAGCGGCCGGTGGTGGAGCGGGATGGAAATCTGATCATGGTGGATGATGACCGCATGCCGTTGCGGGCGGGTGAGACGCCGCAGATGAAGGTGGTGCGGTTCCGCACGCTGGGCTGCTATCCGCTCACCGGCGCTACTGAAAGCACCGCGACGACGCTGCCGGAGATCATTCGGGAAATGCTGGTCGCTAAGAACTCCGAACGGCAGGGGAGGATGATCGATCACGATGAGGCGGGGTCGATGGAGCAGAAGAAGCGGGAAGGGTATTTTTAACGGGATGGATCGGCCCCGTCCTAACCACGCGGTGAGAGGCGCGGCTTGCAACTCTTTTCCACCGGGCTAAACTCCGCCACACACACGCAAAAAAGGAGAACCCGCGCGATGTCCCGTCCCACCACCAATGTCTGTCTGATCGGTCACAAGTTCATGGGCCGCACGCACAGCAATGCGTACCTGAAGGTCAACAAGTTTTTTCCGGAGCTGGGGCTGGTGCCGCGGATGCACACGATCGTCGGAAGGAATGAGGCGGAGCTGAAGCATTTTGCGGAGGAGTGGGGATGGGCGAAGACGTCGACGGATTGGAGGAAGGCGATTGGCGACCCGGAGGTGGCGGTGGTGGATATCGGCACGCCGAACAACATGCACCGGGAGATGGCGATCGCCGCGCTTGAGGCGGGGAAGCATGTGGCCTGTGAGAAGCCGCTGGCGCAGAATCTGGCGGAGGCGAAGCAGATGCTCGAGGCGGCCCGGAAGGCCAGGGGATGCAAAACATTTGTCTGGTACAACTATCGGCGGGTGCCGGCGGTGGCGCTGGCGCATCAGTTGGCGAGGGCGGGGAAGATCGGGCGGGTCTATCACATCCGGGCGTATTATTTACAGGATTGGGCCGGGCCAAGCGTGCCGTTGATCTGGCGGTTTAGCAAGGAGGTGAGCGGGTCGGGGGCGCACGGGGATCTGGGGGCGCATGTGATCGACATGGCCCGCTTCATCACCGGGGATGAATTTGTGGAAGTGAGCGGGGCGATCAGCGAGACGTTCGTAAAAGAGCGGGAGATTCCGAGTCAGGGTTCTGGCGGTGGGATCGCCTCCGGGGCGGCGTCGGCGAAGGGGACGATGGGGAAAGTCACGGTGGACGATGCGACGCTTTTCCTCGCCCGCATGAAAAGCGGGGCGATCGCCAGCGTGGAGTCCACCCGTTTCGCCACGGGATATCAAAATAGGAACGGCCTGGAGATTCATGGGGACAAGGGGGCGATCCGCTTCGACTTCGAGGATATGAATCGTCTGCACTTTTACGATGCCACCGCCGAGCGGAAGGTGCAGGGGTGGACGCAGATCATGGTGACGCACGGGGGCGATCATCCCTATGCCGCCAACTGGTGGCCGGATGCGCACGTGCTGGGATACGAGCATTCGTTCATCAATCAGGTGGCGGACATGATGAGCGTGTTGAGCGGCCAGCCGCCGGTGGTGCCGCTGCCGGATTTTGAGGATGCTTACAAGACGCAACTGGTTTTAGAAGCGGCGACGATGAGTGCGGAGCAGCGCCGGCCCGTGCCGATCGCGGAGTTGGAATAGGGGAATGGGGAGTGCGATATCCCCTCGTGAAGCGAAGTCGAAATACCGACCACGTCCCATTGGAATAGAGGTAGCTATGAGACGCGGCCTCCCGGCCTCCCTGCGATGGAACACAAAGCCAAAATCTTCGCCCGCTGGGTGCTGACGATCCACTTGCTCCTGCTCGTGCTCGTCATTGCGATGGTGTTCTTCGCGTCCAAATCCGTTTACGAACAGGCGCGGCAACAGGCGATGGATCAGGCCGAGGGCTCGCAGGAATTGCTCGCCAAGCAGACGGCGGATGGGATCAAGGCGTTCTACGATTCGATCCGCGATGATCTCGATCTCATCCACCGCGCCGACGATGAGGAACCTTCCACCCAACCCTCGGCCACATCCCAGCCCACCACCCGGCCCGCCGGATCTCGCATCGTTCTCGGGCCGTTCTCGCTGCCGCTTCCCTTCCGGATGCTCAACGAAGTCGGGGCGGCGGGACAGCGCGACAATCGCACCGGCAACATGATCGGGCTGCTGCTCTGGCGGCAGTTGGACAGCCGCGCCTCGCTGCTTTTCGCGGTGGATGCGGACCGGTTGGAATCGAAAGAATCGGCGGCATCGCTGGCGAAAAACCCGGCGGTCCGGGCCATCGGGCCACCCGGTTCCCATCGCGCCGCCAAGGAAGTCGCCCTGAAAATGCACGGCTGGCTGTCGAAGATCGATCAGCCCAGCGTCAGCACCTTCCAGAAATTCGACGAACTGGGAGCCGGCAATGTCGTCTGCGTCCCCGCGCCGGAACGGCCGGGTGACAAAAACCGTCGGCTGCTGGTGGCCTTCGTTCCCATCGAAAAGGTGCGCGGCAGGTTTCTCGACAAGCTCAATCCCACCGACAACTCCACCGCCGCGACGCTGGCGGATGAGAACATGGTCACCATGGTCAGCTCCGATGCGATTCTCGTCGGCATCAACGCGCTGACCGCCGAGGATCCGCACGTCCGCGAACTGGCCCAGTTGACGCTCGACACCAAGGTGCCTGAAACGCGGGCCATCGAGCAGCCGTACCGGTTCGGCAATGTCAGCCGCCAGCCCCGCATGATGACGATGGTGCCGGTGCGGTTGATGTCCGGCAAGCCGTGGTTTCTGATGGTCTCCTCCCGGCTGGCGCAGGTGGATGCGGTGGTCAATCGGCTGTTCACCAAAGCCCTGTACTGGGCCGTGTTCGTCGTCGTGGCGATGACCGGCATCCTCGTCTCCACGAGCATCACGATGATTCGCGGGCGGGCCCGGCTGGAGCGCGCCCGCCATCAGGTGCTCAAGCGCGAGATCGATCAGGCCCGCGAGATTCAAAAGGCCTGGCTGCCCAGCCACAAAATCACCCTGCCGCAGCTCGACATCTCGGCGGTCAATCGCCCGGCGAATCACATCAGCGGTGATTTCTACAATTGGTTTGAACTGCCCGATGGCCGCATCGTCACCACCATCGGCGACGTCACCGGCCACGGGATGTCGGCGGCGTTCTTGATGGCGACCACCCAGTTGCTCGTCCGCACCACCATGATGCGGGTGGGCGATCCCGGCCGCTGCATGGAGGAGGTGAACCGCCAGCTTTGCACGCAGATTTTCGTCGGGCAGTTCGTCACCATGCTGATCGTGGTGCTCGATCTGGAGCGGGGCGAGGCGCAGGTGGCGACCGCCGGGCATTATCCGCCGCTGCTCGGGGATGGGATGAATTTCAAGCCCCTGAAGGTCGAGCCGCAGTTGGTGCTGGGCGTGGATGCGGCGGCGGAATATCCGACCGAAGAATTCGTGCTTCCAGCGGGCGCAAGCCTGTTGCTCTACACCGATGGCGTGTTGGATGTGGAGGGCCCGAACGGCAAGCGCTATGGCCGCAAGGGGCTGACCGAAGTGGTGGCAGGGCACTTCGACAGCGCGCGGGCCCTGGTCGATGCGCTGCTGGCGGGGGTGGATCGCTTTCGGGGCGGCAAGGATCTGCCGGATGATCTGACGTTTGTGGCGATCCAGTTGAAGACCGCGCCCGCCGCGTTGAAAGCACCGCGCAAAAAAGAACCGATCTCGCCCTCGTGAGATCGGTTCACAGTTCCCCGGAATAAGGACCGCATCTGCTACGATGAGGCTCGGGGATTTGTTCCGTGCGGCGAAAATTATTTTTTCGTCACGGCGTTTTCCCCACGCTCCATCCGCCGCCCGTCCCCTCATCCCGCCGAAACGCCCGTCACGATTCCATTGACATACCCGCCCTCCGGCGTCCGCGCCGCCGGGTCTCCACCGCCGATGATGGCCGTGTCCCCCACATAGACCGTGCCGTCGGGAACGACCACCGAAGCCGTGCCGATGCTGCTTCCCCCCGGCAGCAGGGCGGATGCGCCGCCGAATTGCCAGGTGGTGGGCGGGCTGCCCGCATCAATCACGACGACCGCATCGAACAGAATGACCAGGCTGCCCCCCGCCGTGAGAATGATTCCGACGACGTTCGCATCCACCGGTGGCGGCGGCGGTCCCGGCGGCGGTGTTGGGGGAACCTGCCACGCCGGATTCTCCGTCGCCGAAGGCCGGTGTTCGCGGGTGTGAAGGAGTTCAGGGGTGGACATGCTAAGCCCGGTGAAGTGAGTGGAGGGAAAAAAGTTGCCGGTTGCCAGTGGTCAGTTGCCGGTGAAGACAAATGCTCGGTCTCCGCATTTCCCGGCAACCGGCAACCTCCCCCTTCCTCACGCCGCAATCGATCCCGTGATCTCATCGCTCACCGGCCCGCCGGCCCCGCGCGAATTGATCCACAGGGCCCGGATATGGGCCACCTTGCCCACATCGCCCGCCTCGAAGGCGCAGTTGAAATCAGACTTGCGGGCCAGCCCCTTGTAGGTCCAACCCGACAGATCCGCCGGCGGCGGCGTCCCGGCCAGCGCCACAAAACTGTATACATTTGCGCCCTCGACATTTGACGGTTTCGCGCGTTTCGTCGGCGTGCTCTCATCCGACACCCGCAGGGTCAGGCTCCGGCTGGCCATGTTCGCCACCGAAAGCACCGGCCGGGTCACCGGCGGGGACACCGGCGTGCGCACGTGCGTCGGCACGGTAATTCCCAGCGACACCTTTTGGGCGGCGGTGATGGTGTTGTTGGATTGAATGCGCTTCACGAGCGCCCTGATATCGGCCGATAATTGCGCCCTTGCCGTCCCTTTGGCCGCAACGCTGGCCGGCGTCCTCGTCGTCGGGTTTTTGGCGGTGGACAGACTGGTGGTGAACGCCGTGATCAGGGGATTCAGCGCGGTGGAATCGGCCAGAACCAGCCCGTAACTCGCGGCCGAGACCGCGATCAAAGCGCCGAAATTAATCGCCCAAAGGCTCATCGCCTCATCGCGGGCCGGGAGGAAATCTTTTTGAGGCATATGCACTCCAAAAATGTGTCACCCGATGGCCCCGCGACGTCAACGCCGCGTTTTGGATAGGAAGGCCGGGAGGTGGGTCACTGTAAACAGCATCGGGAGGTGCGACGGAGGGCTTAACTCGATGGCGGGGATTTTCTCGGTGGTTTAGATTTTGGGGCGGCGGGGGGAATGACGAAGGCCGAAATTCGAATTCACGAATTGAGGATGATTCCCGAATGATCGGTTGATGGGACGCACACTTCAATGACGACGCGCTGCCTTTGCGGTACAGTGTCCGGCGATGATCCTGCAAGCGGAACAGCCCGGTCTTGATGAAGACGCCGAAGCGCGGACACTCTATGACAGCCTTTGCGGCAAGACGAACCTCGACGACCTGATTCCTACCCTCGCCAAAAATGCCGTCGCCATCCGCCTTATCGAATCTCTCGTGCAGCGACGGCCCACGAGGCACGAATTGATTCTCGGCGACGCCCGCCGGATGGCTTCCCTGCCGGATGAATCGGTGCAACTCGTTCTCACCTCTCCACCGTACTGGACCCTCAAACGCTACAACGATTCGCCCGATCAACTCGGCCATGTGGAGGATTACGACGCCTTCACCGCAGCGCTCGACGCCATCTGGACGCAATGTTACCGCCTGCTCGTCCCCGGCGGCCGGTTGGTCTGTGTCGTCGGCGATGTCTGCCTGTCCCGCCGTCAGAACAACGGCCGTCACACCGTCGTCCCGCTCCATTCGACGATCCAGGAGCATTGCAAGGCGATCGGTTTCGACAACCTCTCCCCGATCATCTGGCACAAGATCGCCAACGCCAAATATGAAGCCGAAGGCGCGGGCGGCTTTTTGGGCAAGCCCTATGAACCGAACGCCGTCATCAAGAACGACATCGAGTTCATCCTCATGCAGCGTAAGCCCGGCGGCTACCGCAGCCCGTCAAAATTAACCCGCCTGCTCAGCCTCCTGTCCGCCCCGAACTATTCGCTCTGGTTCCGGCAGATATGGAGCGATGTGACCGGCGCTTCCACCGCCAAGCATCCCGCCCCCTATCCCGAATTGCTCGCCGAGCGGTTGATCCGCATGTTCAGCTTCGTCGGCGACACGGTCCTCGATCCCTTCATGGGCACCGCCACCACCAACTACGTCGCGGCGAAGTGGGGCCGGAACAGCCTCGGCATCGAGGTGGATTCGGCCTATTACCAGCAGGCAAGAAAGCGGATGGAAGCTCTCAATGCCGACCTCTATTTTCAGGTGGCGCTGGAACATCGCGAGGCCCTGTGAACGCGTTTGAGGAACCTTTGCGGGCGGCGGTGCGTTTCTTTTGGGAAAAACGCTCCGCCCAAACACTCAAGCAGGGTTTGCCCGGTGGCCGCAAAGATGCCGGGGATCGCGGCGCGGTGACGGGCGGCAAGCAGATGGATGGGTTCGTCGAACTCATCTGTTCACTGCTCACCCAAGCCGGAGTCGCCGATGCCTGCGTCCACCGCAACCGCCGCGTTCAGCTTCCCGGCTGGTTCCGGGCGGAAAAACAGTGGGATCTCATCGTCAGAGTCGGCGAGGAACTCGTTGCCGTTCTGGAACTCAAATCGCAAATCGGCCCCTCGTTCGGAAATAATTTCAACAACCGCTGCGAAGAGGCGCTCGGCAGCGCCAGCGACCTGTCCGCCGCATATCGCGAAGGGGCCTTCAAACCCTCCCCGAAACCATGGGTCGGCTACCTGATGCTCCTGGAGGATTGCGAAGCGTCCCGCCGTCCGGTGGGTGTCGAAGAACCGCATTTCAAGGTCTTCCCTGAGTTTAGGGAAGCTTCTTATGCCGGTCGTTATGAGATTCTCTTGAAGAAACTGGTGCGGGATCAGTTGTACGATGCCGCCGCGCTGCTGCTATCGCCTCGGGCGGCGCTGGCGGATGGTGCGTTTATCGAGCCGAATGCGGAATTGTCGTTTGCCAATCTGGTCACGGGTCTTATTGGTCGGGCGGTGGCGGCGCACGCGAAGGCGGCGGCAGGGTGAATCCCCCGCCGTGGTCGCCACAAGCGACAGGAGGCCGCGCCTCCGCGACCGCGATCGGCAAACCCTCGAAAGCGAAACCGAAGCCCTCGAACCTTGGATGGATGAGACGGTCTTTTCGCGCCATGACATGAACGGAGGACCGACTTCGCGGCCCGACGCAAGACAAACTGCCTACAAAATATCCACGGCCCCTTTCCCCAACCCCCAAGATCGCGCATTCGCCCCCCAGCATTTTGAATCGCTGCGCGATGCGGGTGTAGTTTACCCCGTCCGGTTTCCTCCCCGGTGAGGGGGTGAATGGCGGGGTGGCGGGCTTGAGTGGTGGGCTTATCAAGGGGGGAGGCTTGGTCGTTGTTCGATGTGTTCGCGATCGTGAATCCCCTCGTACCGGGAGGGAAACCGGACGGGGTCACTTTCACCCGCATCGCGCAGCGATTCTCTATTGGGGGAGCGGATGCGCGGTCTTTCTTCGTTGTGGGGAAAGGTGTCGCCAACTCACGCCGTGGGCCTGCCGGGGAGAGAAGACCGCGCATCCGCCCCCCAACATTCTGAATCGCTGCGCGATGCGGGGGTGGGTTACCCCGTCCGGTTTCCTCCCCGGTGAGGGGGTGATCGGCGGGCAGGCGGGCTGGAGGCGGGTCCGCCGCGAGAAGGAAAGATCGATCCTGGTGGAATCGCCACGCCTTGGAGACACCCCCAGTACCGGGAGGGAAACCGGACGGGGGAACTTTCAATCGCATCGCGCAGCGATTCCGTATCGGGGGTCTTCGGTGGCATGGGCATCCTGCCCAGGGTCGACGTACCCGTCGATTTCGATCGGTACGCCGGTCGAATCGGCGGGAGCGGAGCGTTCTTTGGGAATTATGGCGGGGGAAGATCGCTGCGCTTTGGCTGGAGGGGCCGGAGTGCCGGCCCAGGCGGCGGGGTACCGCCGCACGGGGGCGGGACGCCCATGCCACCTTCAAGCCGGTGGGTCTGCGGTGGGTTCGCGCTGGGGTGCGATTCCGTATGAGCGGTGCGGAGGCGCGGTCTTTCATGCCGTTCTCCGTTCATTTCCGGTAGGATGGAGGGCATGAAACGCAAGAGGCGCTGGATGTTGAATGGCTTGACCGTTTTTTCAGTTTTATTGGCACTGGGCGTGGCGGCGTCGTGGGTGCGAAGCTATTGGCGTGCGGACGCCATCGAGTTCCGCTCCGACCATCCATTACAAACGCGCTTTTTGACCGCGAATCGAGGTCGCCTTACGGGGGCCATCGTTTTCCCGCGAGGATCTGGTTTCGATTCAGGGTTGAAGTCTCGCTTTCACTACGAATCGAACCCTGCATCGGACCCTCTGTCTCTTCCCCATTCATTTCTGGGAACCAGTTGGTTTCGACAGTTGAGCTTCGGCCGGGACGTCGGACGCGCGGGTGCCGTCGTCATACCTCACGGCTATCTCTTGATCCTGTTTGCCGCCGTCCCCGCGTTCCGCCTTTACCGCCGACTGCGTCGCCGACGTCTTTCGCTCCCCGGCCACTGTCCCACATGCGGCTACGACCTGCGCGCCACGCTCGACCGCTGCCCGGAGTGCGGGACGGTGGCGGGCGGGAAGAAAGCCCGAAACTAGAAATCAGAAAAAAGCTCGAAGGCAAAAGCGGAAAGCTCGAAAAGCGGCGGGCTTTCAGCTTTGAGATTCGGTCTTCGAGCTTTTGTCTGATTTCGAGTTTTTGATTTCGACTTTCCCGGCCGATTCATCCTTCTCGTCCCGCATCGCTCTCCCACCCGACACCCTCGCCAAACCCAAGGCCGCGCATCCGCCCCCCAACATTCTGAATCGCTGCGCGATGCGGGTGTGGGTTACCCCGTCCGGTTTCCTCCCCGGTGAGGGGGTGATCGGCGGGCAGGCGGGCTGGAGGCGGGTCCGCCGCGAGAAGGAAAGATCGATCCTGGTGGAATCGCCACGCCTTGGA
>JANXVV010000428.1 GCA_025351525.1 Humisphaera sp.
AGCCGCGACGCGCAGCGGAGCGCGTTTTTTTAGACAAAAGCGCGCTCCGCTGCGCGTCGCGGCTAACCGGAATGGCGCGATGTTTCATTTTCCCCGTTCCTTTCACCGATTTCATTCGATTACGTTAGCCCGAACCATGCACTCCCCCGATGGCTCACAACCTCTGCTGCAGATCTGGTGGCTGCTCGTACTGGCCATCCCCATCGCCTGTGTTGCCTGGACCGTGACGCATGAAGAAATTTTTCGCGAGCCTCGCGATTTTTGTGCGAAAAAAAGCGAGGCCTGTCGGAAACTATTGCAGCGAAAATTCTTCTACCTGTTCATCTGCGAGTATTGCTTCAGCCATTATGTGACGCTCATTTTTCTGCTTGTCACCCGGTTCAAACTGCTACTGGATGATTGGCGCGGCTACCTGATCAGCTTCTTCGCGCTGGTCTTCATCGCCAACGTATACATGAATTTCTACAGCCGCGTGCGCGTGGAGATCCATGTGGCGAAGGCGGAGGCGAACGTGAAGGAGCAGGTGATTGAAAACGGCGGGAATTTAAAGTAGACTCCAGTGTGCCGAACATGCTCGAGCCCGGATCAGAAATCGCATTAACTTTTAATTGGCATACCATCATTTTTCAAACTGACCCATAACTGAAGCGGGATTTATGAATCGATCTATTTTCGCCGCGTATCTCGCGTTCGTTCTCATTTCCCATCAATGCCGCGCCGAAATCCCTCCCGCGAAAAAGCCTCCCAATATCGTATTCATTCTCGCGGACGACTTGGGATGGCGTGATCTAGGTTGCTTCGGCAGCAGTTTCTACGAGACGCCAAACCTCGACGCCCTTGCCGCATCCGGCATGCGATTCACTTGCGCCTACGCGGCGTGCAATGTCTGCTCCCCGACACGCGCGAGCATTATGACGGGGAAATATCCCGCCCGCCTGAATCTCACCGACTGGCTTC
Organism: Humisphaera sp.; assembly: GCA_025351525.1. Classification (GTDB taxonomy): domain Bacteria; phylum Planctomycetota; class Phycisphaerae; order Tepidisphaerales; family Tepidisphaeraceae; genus JANXVV01. Next base: position 958 of record JANXVV010000428.1, read on the forward strand.
CGGGGAAGGGGGATGCGCCTTGGCTCAAACTGAATCGTGCCGTCATTCTTCAGCACCTGCCGTTGGAAGAAGTGACAATCGCCGAGGCACTCAAGGACGCTGGCTACGCGACAGGATTTTTCGGCAAATGGCACCTCGGAGGTCCCGGTTTTTATCCGCAGCAACAGGGTTTCGACGTGAACGTCGGCGGGTGCGAGATGGGACACCCGGCCAGCTATTTCAGCCCGTATCACAATCCAACTCTGCCGGATGGTCCGCCGGGCGAATACCTGACGGATCGATTGACGGATGAGGCCATCAAGTTCATCGACGCGAGCAAGGACAAGCCGTTCCTGCTCTATCTGGCTCATTACGCGGTGCATAATCCGCAGCAGGCCAAGCCGGAGATCATCGCAAAATTCAAGGCCAGGGCGGCGAGCCGGACTGCCGTCGCGGACGATCAGAAATTCGTGATGGACCATGGCCGTCGCGTGCGGCAGGTGCAGGATGTTCCGGTTTACGCGGCCAACATCGCCAGCCTCGATGAAAGCATCGGTCGGATCGTCAAAGCGATTTCCGATCGCGGGTTGGACCGCGAGACGATCGTGATTTTCTTCTCCGACAACGGGGGACTGTCCACCTCGGAGGGCACTCCCACTTCCAACGCGCCGTTGCGCATGGGCAAGGGCTGGAACTACGAAGGCGGATTGCGCGAGCCGATGATCGTGCGCTGGCCGGGCGTCACGAAAGCCGGCGGCGCGTGCGACACGCCGATGATCAGCAACGATTTTTATCCCACGTTGCTTGAGATGGCCGGTGCACCTGCACGGCCGGCGCAGCATATGGATGCCGTCAGTATCGTTCCGCTGCTGAAAGGCGATCCGATGCCCGAACGAACGCTTTTCTGGCACTATCCCCACTATGGCAATCAAGGTAGTGCTCCCGGCGGCGCGGTGCGACGCGGCGACTACAAACTGCTTGAAGCCTATGAAGACGGCCAACTCGAACTGTACGACCTCCGGAAAGATCTTTCCGAGCAACATGACCTGGCGAAAGAAATGCCCGAACGAGCGGCGGAATTGAAGCGGCTTTTGCACGATTGGCGTGTGGCGGTCGGTGCGAAGATGCCCACGCCGAATCCAAACTACGATCCAAAGGCTCGACCGGGGGCGGGGGGCGGGAAGAAGTTGCCGGTGGGTGGCCCGCCGGTCGATTAACACAATGTTGAATCAATTCTCATTCACCCTACATAGACCCGGGCACGCCCAAGGTTTAGCATCGAACGCAGCCTTTTGGGTCGCAAGCCCTGCGGCGGAATCCGGGTCGTCGCCTTTGGCGCCGGCCCCGGCGTGAAGCGAGACGGTTGAATAATAAAAATAGGGCGGGGGGATGATTTATGGCGTTGACGCTAGACGAACCCGTGGCGTTGCGATACGCTGTTCCTCTTTGTTATTGGAAAGCCGGAAAACCGGGTTCTGAAAAAACGGTTGGACACTCGACAGTGAAAGGAGACGACGCATGGCCAAGCCCCGACGCCGCCGCAAAATCGGCAGCAAAAAGCGCAAAGCCCGTCGCGATCGCCGCAAGCGATAGCTGATACGGAATTTTTAATCGCCAAAACACCGGAACGGAAGAACAGGTTGCTGTTCTTCCGTTCTGCGTTGAGTGAACGAGGTCCCATGGAACAGGTTCCTTGGGCTTTTACGCGCTTTTATTTTCCTGCATACCAGAAGGCACGCCGCCAGTGATGAGGGCGGAGTTTTTGTTCAAGTTCATCGCTGAGGGGTGGTTGATTGCTGACGGCACAGTTCAGTTCCGCTTGCCGTACACTGCGGATGCCGGGGATGACGGTCGACACGGCCTTGGGTTTCAGCGAGAACTTCAGCGCGGCGGTGGCTAAATCGGGCTCGATGGATCCGACCGCCTGGCGGATTTTTTCGACGCGGGCCACCGTTCGATCCAACCGATCGCCGGCGAAATAGTTATTACGGAAATCGCCGGGTTCCCATTTGGTTTCCGGGGTGAGTTTGCCGGTCAGCGCGCTTTCATCGAACGCGACGCGGACGATTACGCCGACATTTCCCGCAATCGCCGCAGGGAAGAATTCGGCCTGCGGTTCCTGATCGAAGATGTTGTAGATGACCTGGACGGCGTCCAGCCATCCGCCGCGCATGAGTTCGATGAGGGAATTCTGATCGTGTTCCGGCGTGCTGATGCCGATGCCGCGAATCTTGCCCTCCTTCTGAAATTTCCGCAGGGTTTCCAAGGCGGTGGGATTTTGATTCCAGGCCCTCGTCCAGGTGTGCAACTGCACCAGATCGATCGTCTCGGTTTTCAGATCGCGGAGGCTGCGCTCCAATCGCTCGCGAAGATACTTTTCCGGGTATCGATCCTCGCAGCGGTCATACGGGGTGGGTGGCCAATCGCCTTCCGGGGTCGGCGGGATTTTGGTGGCGACGTAGACGTGTTCGCCCGAGCGGCCGGCCAATACCTGGGCGATGACCTTTTCGCTGCGCCCGTCGCCGTAGACTTGGGCGGTATCGATAAAATTGCAACCAAGATCGAGAGCGCGGTTGAGGGCAAGGACGGATTCGTCATCGTTTTGGGCTCCCCATGAACCGCCGATGGCCCATGCGCCAAAGCCGATGTCCGAGACCTGCCATCCAAGCCGTCCGAAGGTTCGATATTTCATGGGGATGGTTTTACAGGAGACAATGGCCGCGCGGCAAGTCTTCATGCGAACTGAATACGGGTGAGTTATTGTACTTCTCAACTTGGAGTATCGCCGGATACGGAATGCTGAAAGTGCCGCCTGTGCCCCCACCGGCGGAAACCCGCGTCAAAGGCCAAAGACCGCCGGTGAGGGCACCGGCGGCACTTTATCGATATACGCTACACCAAGTTGAGAAGTGCTGTAGATTGGGCGTTCGACGCGCAGGAGACGTGTCGTTAAGATATGTCGGGCGATTGCGAAATCTCCAGAAACTTATTCGGGATGCGATTAGAAAGGAATGACTGATGCGCGAGGCT
>JANXVV010000440.1 GCA_025351525.1 Humisphaera sp.
GCGTTTTTGATCAATCGCCAGATCGACGGAATCCGCGGCACCATCATCCGCCAGACGATGTTCGCGGAGTTTGAGAAAATCACCCACGCGCTGGTCGAAGCGGGTGAACCGCTGACCGTGGAAACGCTGCGGCGGGAGTATCGCAAACTGCTCGAACTCTACTTCGGCCCGGATTTCACGATCGATCCCGAACTGGATTTGGAATGCCTGCGCATCCCGCATTTCTACCGCGCGTTTTACGTTTACAAATACGCCACCGGTCTCTCGGCGGCGATCGCACTTTCGCAGCGTGTCGTCTCGGGTGGAAAACCGGAGTTGGACGCCTACTTGAATTTTTTGAAAGGCGGCGGTTCCAAATGGCCGTTGGATCTTCTGCGCGATGCGGGCGTGGATATGGAGAAACCGGAAGCGGTGGACACGGCACTGGGGCAATTCGGGCAGTTGGTCACGGAGTTGGATGAGTTGTTGTGACGATTGCACGGCCTTGTAGCGAACCGCCTGGCACCCTGCTAAAATCACGAAACGGTCGCCCTTTCTAAAGCCGCTATCCTCAGTCGGGTCATTGATCGATCCAAGAAGCGGCAGTTGTCGAAGAATCGCGGTTTGCGTTGGTGATACACTCTAGCGGGAGACGTCCCATGAGGATTGAAGACTATTTGGAAGTGAATGACGAGGATGGGATTCGCATCAAGGGCCATCGAATCTGGTTAAACGACCTGATTGAGGAGATCGTTAACCAGCAAATGGACGCTGCGGGTCTTCTCGAACGTTTTCCGACACTGAACATCGACAAGATTGCTGCCGCACTTGCATACCTTGAGGGCCACATATCGGAAGTAATGCACCGTTATGAGGAAGATCTGGCGCGCAAAGAGCGAAATTACGCCGCGCACCGAGACGAAGGGCGGGCAATGTTGACTAGGTTGAAGGCTCGCGTGACCGCCGCAGGACACAAGGGCAAAGCATGAGTTTCAGTTTCGGTTACTTGCTCGACGAACACCTGCCTTGGCGTCTCTTCAACCACATTCGCGGTCATTTCTCAGCGCTACCGCTATACAAAATTGGCGACGATGTTGCACCGGATTTGGGAACGCTCGATCCAGAGATACTAATCTGGTGCGAAGCCAATTATTGCGTGCTGGTCACTAACAATCGTAAATCAATGCCGAGACACTTGCGCGACCACATAGCCGCAGGAAATCATTGTCCGGGAATTTTTACTCTTCGGAAATGGGCGCGTATCGGCGCGGTGGCGGAACAGTTGGCATTGATCGCGGGCGCGTCGTTTGAAGATGAATATATGGATCAGATCATTGATCTCTCGATCAATGAGTAGCATTACCACGCCCGGAAGATCATTTCGCCTAACGAACCGAGGGGTCTTGAATGTTCGAATGCAGGCAGACGGCTCCAGCATGGGACTTTGCCAAACCATCTCTGCCAATTCCTACAGGAATCAACCCTTGACGTCGACACCAACAAAATCAATTGCAGTGGCGTAATGCTTCCATCGTGTCGAGTCAATTTGTTCACATCCCGCTCAAGCTTGAATTGCCATTTGTTCCTATTCTCCTTGGTCACGAGTCCGATCTCGACTAACACACGCTCATTTGCTTCGGTAACTAACAAGTCGGCATAGTCACCGCAGTTTTCTACGCCCAATGCGGCATAACTTGGCCTCGGCGACACTTTCCAGCCCGATTCCGAACAGGCAATAAATGATTCCCAGTTCAACCACTCCTCAAAGGAGTAACCGGTATCTACAAACATGGAAATATGCTCCGCCCGATCTTGGCATCGACTGGCGATAGCTCCGCAAATCCTCGCCGACAGGCTGGCGAACGGTTTTGTGCCTTGAATCATGAGATCATTACCTCTCAGAGACAGTCCATGCCGACTATGGGCAAATTATTATCTTTACATTTAGACAGCGAACGAGCTCTCTTGAACTGTTTCCTCAATCCTCGCCGTCCCCTGCAACTCACTCACCAGCGCCTGCGTTTTCGCCTTCCGCCGTTCTTCAACCAAAATCTGCCGCGCAAAATCCTTCGCCTCCTCAAACGGTTTCGGCGCAGCGGCTTTGCGGGCAGTCACTTTTGTGATGTGAAACCCATACGTCGACGCGAACACGGGGCTTAGTTCACCGATCTCCATGGAGAAGGCGACGAGCTCGAATTCCTCCGGCAACTCGCCGCGCTTGAAGAAGCCGAGGTCGATCTGCTCCTTGCCTTTGTCGGAATGCTCGCGGGCCATCTCGTCAAAGTCGGCACCGGCCAGCAGCTTTTGGCGGACGGTGCGCAGTTCCTGATAGACCGATTCGCGGTTTTCCCCATGGCCGGGGTTCTTGGAAATATGCGACGCCCGCAGTTCTTCCGGCGACATGAAAGCCGGCAGATGCCCGTCGTAATAGTCCCGCAGTTCCTCGTCCGTCGGTTCCGGCAGATCGCGCCAGAGTTCTTCGAGCATCTTTTGCGTCTGAAGATTGGCGGCGATTTCCTGACGGATCCCCGCGAGTTCCCCCGGGCTGGTGGCCGCCATGGCCGCGAACTGGAAATCGCCCTGCTCCCGCTTCATCGTCTCGATGGCGGCATCAACGTCGGCGGTTTCCGGTGGCGCCACCCGCCGTGCCGCTTCCTCGGCCAGCAACGCTTTCGCAATGAGATTCTGCCTGGCATACCCGCGAAATTCCTCATCCCGCTCGCAGCAGGAAACATTTCCCAGGCTCTCGAAATACGACTTGATGCTGGAGAATTCCGCGTACAGCACCTCGTCACTCACGGGCTTTCCATTCACGATCAAAGGCATCGAATGCTCCTGTCAAAGACCCCGACGATCATACCGAAAGCGTCACACTCTCTCAAAGCTTCGCCCGCGCGGGTCCGCCACCGCCAGTACCAGTGCCGAGACGCTCGCGGGGCGACCTTGTTTGAGGGCCCGGGCGGCAGCGCGAAGCGTGGCGCCGGAGGTCATCACATCATCCACCAGAATCACATGTTTGCCGCGAATCTGCTTTGAAGAGTCCAGCGCGAAGGCATCCTTCATGTTTTGAATTCGCCGCGCTCGGGAATGGAGATGGGTTTGGGTTTCGGTGTCGCGAACGCGAATGAGCGACTCGGACAGATCCACCGCGCATAGTTTCTGCAGCCTTGCAGCGAACACCGCCGCCTGATTGTAACCGCGCGACAATTGGCGGGTTGGATACAGCGGTACGGGAACCAGCACCTCCACTTCGCTCATCAATTCCTTCGCCCGCTCCTGCTCCATCAGTCGAGTTGTCAGATATTCCGCCAACGGCCAGTCACGATGATATTTAATCGCGTGAACCATCTCGCGCATCGGTGTCTCAAAGTGTCCCAGCGCGACGATCCTGTAAAACGGTTTTACTCCCCGATTGCGGCAATACGGACACGGCGTTCCATGCCTTGCCAAAGGTGCTGCACAAAGTCGGCAGGCCGGTGACGTAGCCAGCGCATCGAGCTGCGCGAGACAGTTGAGGCAGAGCGGGGTGCGTCCTTCGCAGCCCGCATCGCACGCCGTGCAGACGCCGGGAAAGCAGAAATCGAGAACGGCGTTGAGTACGTTGCTAAGCCGCACGACGCCAGTATAACAGCCCGATTGCAATCGACCCGTTCCACCTTCTGGCTCTTCATCCCGATTGCGTTTGCGATCCGATTGATCTACGCGGGATATCGCGAACTGGTGCCGGATGAGGCATTCTACTGGGTGCTTTCCCGCCATCTCTCGACGGGTTATCTGGATCATCCGCCGATGGTCGCCTACATCATCAAGCTGGGCACGCTGTTGTGCGGGTCGAATGAATTGGGCGTTCGCTGCGGCGCGGCATTGCTTGCCTTTGGGGCGCTGCTCGTGCTGTTGTCGATGAGTCATCGCGTGATCGGGAGCGAACGGGCGGCGGTCTGGCTGGGGATCATCTGGCTGTGCAGCCCGCTGTTCGCCGGGCTGTCGACGATTATGACGCCCGATACCCCGGCGATTTTTTTCTCGATGTGCGCCCTGGCGTGCGTCGTGGCTATTTCGCAGCAACCCGTGGGGTCCGCACTGTGGGCCGTTACTTTTGAAAGCGATGAACCGGCCCGCAGTAAAGTGGTCCACAGTGCGGACCCTACGAAGATTGAGCAAGCAAGCCTGCGCGGGAATCTGTCCCTCTGGCTTGCATTCGGCCTGTTTACCGGGCTGGCGATGGTTTCCAAATACACCGCCGTCCTCCCGGCGGGAGCGGTCGTGTTCGCGTTGCTCACCTCTACAAGCGGTCGCCGTCAATTCAAAATGCCCGGCATCTGGCTTGCCGGTCTGGTCGCGGTACTGGTCTTTTCGCCGGTGATTCACTGGAACGCCACGCACCAATGGGCCTCCTTCAAGTTTCAACTTCACCACGGGTTGGATAATTCGGATTCCATCAGCGAAGCCACCGGCGGTCAGCGGGCGGCCATCCATCTGTTCAGCCTCGGTAAATATCTGATCGGGCAAATCGGTTTCTTCACCCCGGTCTTTTTTGTCTTCGGCATCGTCATCGTCGCGATTCGCTGGCGGCATTACACCGAGTTGTCGCTGACGCATCGCATCCTGCTGTGGAGCGCCAGCCTGCCGTTGCTGTTCTTCGGCCTGTCCGCCTTGAAGTCAGGCTCGCCGGGCGAGGCCAATTGGCCGGCGTTTGGATATTTCCCCATGAGCCTTCTCCTGCTCGATCACATTGCCAGGCAGTGGAAATCATCCGATTTGAAATGGCTGCGAATCGGTTCCGGGCTTGCGCTGCTGATCACGATAGTGCTTCACTCGCCGGACACGCTTTACAAAGCCGGCTTCAAGGATCACTTCCCGCGCAAGTTAAACGAGTTTTTCGGATGGCGGCAGATGGCGCGGGCCGTCGATCAGATTCGCGGCGATGCGCTGGTCGTCGCCGGCACCCACCAGGACGCCGCCGAGCTGTCATTTTATCTCCCGGGCCAACCGGCGGTGTGGGTCTATCCACTCACCGATACCGACGGAAAACCCGTCTCCCGGCCCACGGCCCTCGACTATTTCCCCGACCGGCCCGACCTTTCCAAACGCACGCGCGTCCTGTTTTTCAGCGGGCATGTATGGGATTTTGCCCGGCTCTATGATTTCGTCTCGACGGACACGATGATCGACCTTCACATTCCGCTCCATGGCCGCATGCGCGACCGACGGTTTGATTTGCTGGTTCACCGTTGAATGATCCGACTCCATTATTTACCCGCCTCGCTTGCGAGGCGCGTCCGAGCGATCTTGCTGCCAGACGCGTCTCGCAAGCGAGGCGGGTAAATAATGAAGACCGGAACCTGGAAGCTTTCCGATTCATATTTGTTCCTTTTCGAGATCGGGTATTCAATCGGAATGTTCCGATTGCCCTCATTTCTTCAAAAAGATCTTCACCTCGCTCGGCCCCAGCGTGTCGGTCAGCACCCCGCCGACGACCTGGGCATCGTAGTTGAAAACATGCTCGTGCCATTCCCCGTCTTCCAAACCCACATTCGCCAACGTGAATTCACCGGCGGGCGTGTCTTCGAGATTGGCGACGACGACAGCCACGCCGCCTTCATCGTTCCATCGCTTGTAGGCAAACAGATGCCGCTCGGTGTCTTTCATCACCGCTTGAAACTGATCGCAACACAGCGCGGGAGTATTGCGGCGGAGTTTCACCAGCCCGGCGGTGTACAGCTGCAAATCCCTGTTCTCCTTATTCTCCAAGAGCGCCCAGTCGATCGGCTGCGGGTCGAGCGACTTGGGATTGGCCGCGCCGAATTCCTGGCCCATCCACAACATCGGAATGCCCGGTGACGTGAGCAGCAACGCCGTCGCCAGCTTCACCCGGCGAAACGCGGCCTCGCCGAATGTTTTCGAGTACTCCGCAATCTGCGTGAGGATCCGATCCTGATCGTGGCTGCCGATGTAGTTGACGGTGTGGTTGCCGGTCCCGAATCCGTTCATCGCGGGGTTTAATTTCGCCTCGAGGCCATCCATGTCCCAGGGCTGCGCCCCATCCCGCTCGTAGCGCGTGGCGACGGCCTGCAACTGTTTCGCGCACGATTCGTGCCAGCAGGCCACCATCGGCCCGACCGGATAGCCGCAGATCGCCGGGTCTTCCGGGATGTGTTCCGCGACGGTGAAGAACGGTTTACGGCCATCGATTTTCTTGAATGCCGCATCCGTGAATTCCCGCATGATGGCAAAATCATTGATCGCCTGCGTCGCGTCAAATCGAATCCCGTCGATGTGAAAGTGCGTCACCCAATACTCGATCGAGTCGATCACGTATTTTCGTGCGGGGAAAACATTCAGCTTCTCATCGAAATGGGTGAAGTTGAATTTCGGCCCCCACTGCATGCACTCGGGGTCGGGGTTTTCCTTGTAGAACCAATATTCGTAATCCATTTTCGCCAATGGCGAATCGGCCTCGGCATGATTGAACACACCATCCATGATGACCCGCATGCCCCGCGCATGACACTCATCCACCAGTCGACAAAGATCGACCGGCGAGCCATAGCTGCTGTCGACCGCGAACAGGCTGCGCAGGTTGTATCCCCACGATTTGCCGGGAAATTCTTTCACAGGCATTAGCTCGACCGCGTTGATTCCCAGTTCGACGAGGTAGTCGAGTTTCTCGATCACGCCGCGAAATTTCCCCTTCACGCGCGGCGAGCCCTTGTCACCCAGTCCACCGCTGAAATCACCCACATGCAACTCATAAATGACGAGCTTGTCATTCGCAGGCAGCGGCTTGTCATCGTGCTGCCATTCGTAATCGTTCCACATTCGCTTCCCATTTTTGACGGCCAGGAACGTCCGCTGATTTTCATCATTCGTGATCGACAGACCGTAGGGATCGAACACCTCTACAATCTCGTCTTT
>JANXVV010000446.1 GCA_025351525.1 Humisphaera sp.
CCTGAACGACACTCATTCTAAGGTTTAGTGAGTTTTTTAGCGGCTGTGCCGAAGGCACGCGCTTTTTTAATTCGAAAAATGGGTGCCTTCGGCACAGCCGCTAAAAAATTCAGATGCTTTGGAGATGACGAACCCTGCGCCATCGCGCACGATCAATTAGACGGCTGAACTCCGCCCTTTTGATTCTGTCCTACCCTTCCGTCCCATAAAATCACACTTTTTTTATTTTCCAGTTGCTTTTTTTCGTCGAATCCGTAGAACATGCGGCATCGAGGGCAGGAGCGAACCATGTCAATGGACACCGATACAAAAACTGAAAATGATGCCGCTGGTTGTGCAACTTTGCAACCGCGCAATGAGTCGCGTACCAAGACAAACCCGAAAGCGGCCAATTCAAAGCCTCGGACTCTGCCGCCGTACCATGTGCTTTTGCTGGATGATGAGGATCATACGCATGAATATGTAATTGAGATGATGCGGGCGCTCTTCGGGTATCCCATTGAGCGCGGCTATCAAATCGCGAAGCTGGTAGACACGCACAAAAAAGTGATTGTCTTCACCACGCACAAAGAACTGGCGGAGTTGAAACGCGATCAGATTCACGCATTCGGCACGGATATTCGCGTGGCGACTTGCGCCGGTTCGATGAGCGCGTGCATTGTCGCCGCCGAATGATCGAGTCACCCCGATCAGCCCCTCGTCATCACCCATCCGCTCACCAGCACCAACAGCGTTGCCAACCCAATCCCAAACGTGAGTATGACGGCGGGCATGACATTCGCCCGGCGCTTCATCGGTGGAATGATTTCCAGGTAAGGCACCTGCATCGGATGCGCCTGAAGCGACATATCCGAAGCCTGATGCGCCTGAGAATTCAGCTCACCTACCGCGCGGGGAAACGGTCGAGCCATCCTCTTCGGGCGCGATGCCGTGGCAACGATCGAATCCCACGAGCTGGATAGATCATTCAACGGCGACCGCGCCCCCTTTTCAGCGGTCGTCTTCCGACCATGCGGCGAAGGGGTGCCGTCAAATTCCTGACACCGATCCTCCGGCTGCACGTAGATGAAATCCGCCACCGTGCCGCTCAGCGCCTCATGCGGGTCCGCCGGTCGAACTAACTTGCTCGTGCGTTTTTTCACCTCGGGTGAGGCCGGGACAAACGCCCCGGTTTTGAAAGTGAGCCAAGTCCGACCCAGCCGCACGACATCGCCGTCGACCAGGGTGTATTTCGCGATCCTTTTCCAGTTGACGTGCGACCCATTCCGGCTGTCGAGATCGCAGATCGTCCAGCGCCCCTTCTCCCTGCCCGCACCTCTTTCCAATCGACAATGTTTTCGCGACAGCAGCACATCCCGCACGATGACGTCGCACTCCGCCGATCGACCGAGGACCACCGCACCTTTCAGGTCGGTCCGCTGTAGCTCTTCACCGTTGGCCGTCAGAATAATATAGGGCATAGGATGCAGGACGCCGTGAAAAATACGGCGGGTTTGCATCTGTTACATCGTAAAGATAAGGCTTTGTTCGACAATTTTGGTTGAGAAGATGGATGGCGGTATCATTTCAATGAACAGAAAGTTGATTGATGAAGCTCCCCCTCTCCATCGAACTCCAAAACGTCTGCCTCTCCCGTGGCGCGACGCAAATTCTGCGCGATGTGAATTGGGTCGTGCCCGCCGGTGTGTGCGCCGCGATCCTCGGCCCCAATGGCAGCGGTAAAAGCACGCTTACGCGCATCCTGGCCTGCCATATCTGGCCCACCCGTGGGAAGGTCAAAGTGCTGGGCGGCGCATTCGGTGAAACCAATCTGCTGCAAGCCCGCCGGGATGTTCGGCTGGTGCAGGCGGCGGGGCCTTACGATGTGGTGCCGGAACTGACGACACGCGAAGTCGCACTCACCGGTTTCTTCAGCAGTATCGGATTGTACGATGCCGTCTCTTCAGAAATGGAAGCGACCGCCGACCGCTTGCTCAGTCTCGTGGGGCTGAATCATGTGGCCGATCATGCGTATGCCACTCTCAGCAGCGGTGAAAAAGTGCGCAGCCTGATCGCCCGAGCCTTGGTTGTAAAACCGAAGCTGCTTCTCTTGGATGAGCCAACCGCCGGTCTCGATCTACTGGCCCGCGAGCAGGTGTTGGCGACGGTGCAGATGATGTTTGAGGGGGATGAAACGCCACCCACCGTCGTGCTGATCACCCATCATGTGGAGGAATTGCCCCCGGCGACTTCCCACATCCTGTTGCTCGATGAAGGAACCGTCGCCGCCTCTGGCACTCCAAATGAGGTGCTGCGGGCGGAGATATTATCGCGCGTCTATCGCTGCCCGCTGCAGGTGCAACAAAGCAACGGGAGGTATCGCGTGGAAGTCCATCCGGGGGCGTGGAAGGAATTGCTGGGCCGAAAGAAATGACGGGACAAAATTTGATACAGCGGTTCTCGATTCTGTGAATTGGGGTCGGGTGTCAAAGGTCGCGATACTCCGAGACCTGTGTTCGGGGGTTGCGAGGCAAGACACAGGACTTGAAGTACCGCGACCTGTGGCACCTCCTTCTCAACTGCAAGTTGACGCGGTAAAATAGTCGAGAGCCACTTTCATCAATTCGTCGTCTGCGGTTTATCCAGAAAATAGAGATATCGCAGCAGTCCCACATTGAACAACAGGCAGACGAAGCTCGTCGCGGCGGCGGGCCAGATGACAGATTCGTCGCCGCCGAGGTAGGCGTTCATGATCGCGGTCAATAGCCAGATTTGCAGGATGACGAGAATCAGGACCAGGCAGAGGATGCCGTAGACGATCGTCATCCGCTGATCGCGCGTAAAACGGCGGTAGTCGGCTTTCGCGGGGGTGCTCATGTGGTTCGCTCCTCAATGCCCGTGGCGTAGATCGCGCCGGAGCGAATCGTCAACGTCACTTTCGGCAGGGGCCGGCGCGGGGGACCGGCGGTCGGGCGGCCACTTTGCAAGTCGAAGCAACCTTCATGGCAGGGGCAGTGAATGCAACCGGATTTTGTATCCGGCACGACCGCACAGGAAAGATGCGTGCATTTCTGCCCGTAAGCCACAAACGTCTCGGCACCCGTTCGCACCAAAACACACGGGTCCTGCTTAGCCGGATAATTAAACGCAAAGGTGCCACCGGTCGCGACCTCGGACAGTTGGACGATCTTCATCATCGGTGGTTTTCCACGGCGTTTGCGCAGGTGGTTCTGCAAGCCGATCCAAAACTGGCCGATCGTCAGACCGAGACTCACCAGCACCATGAACTTCGTGAAATCCCGCCGGGCCACGTAATGATCCTGCGGCCAGTCGATCGGGAAATCCTTCCGCCATGCCGGTTGATCCGCATCGGGCCGACCATCAGGGGCCAGGCAAAGTTGATCGCGATCTCGATTGCGGGAATTCATCATTTCTTTCATCACGGTTCGGAGTACATCGCGTCTTCAAACACATCCAACGAAACCCGACGGCCACCGGCGGTGGAATCGTCCATGGCACTGGTGACATCGACATAGGTCGCCCGGCCATATCTCGGCACCATCATGTTTACTTTCGTGGTGATCGTCTGACGACCGAAATGAAACTCATTCATCGGGGCCGACCTTGGCCGCAGCGCCTCGATCTGTTCCCG
>JANXVV010000547.1 GCA_025351525.1 Humisphaera sp.
CAAGACCGCCCCACCAACCGTTCCGATGCGGGTCCAGTAGCCCTGGCCCTTTTTATAGATTGTGAAAAACCCTCCGCGCTCCGCGTTTGATGCGATCGGTTTGACACCGGACGGCGCGGGATATTTCGGAGGAACATTGCCCCGGTTGGCCAATGGTTTTTCGTCAGCGGGGTTGTTTCGATCGGCATCATCGGCCATGTCGTTCGTTCCGTCTTTCTTCAGTAGCGAGGCCATAGGCAATCCCAGGGACCGTCACGGTCCATCGTAATCGAAGCACGCCGGCAAGGAATCGAACCTTGAACCTGCCGCTTTGGAGACGGCTGCTCTGCCAATTGAGCTACCGGCGTGTCGAAGAAGTTGTTAGTTGCCAGTTATTAGTTGCCAGTGAATACAAGAAATTTGCATTTACTGGCAACTAACAACTAACAACTGGCAACTTCCCCGAATCACTTCCTCTTAATCTTGTGCAGCGTATGGCGGCGCAGACGGGGCGAGTACTTCTTGACCTCGATCTTCTGCACACCGCCGACGACCTTGATCTCCGTGCGGTAGTTCAAGTCACCGGTTTCCGAACACTGCAACCAAACCATTTCGCGATTGTCTTTTGCCATTTCAGATCAGTTGCCAGTTGTCAGTTGCCAGTTGCCAGTGAATACAAATCTCCCGCATTCACTGGCAACTGGAAACTGACAACTGACAACTCCTTACAGTTGAAACTCGTTGAACGTCGCGAATCATCATCGAATGCAAATGAATTGCATTCACTGGCAACTGGCAACTGACAACTTCCTCAATTCTTGTTATGCCAAAATCTTCACCACCACACCCGAACCCACCGTCTTGCCGCCTTCGCGGACGGCGAAGCGGAGCTTTTCCTCCATGGCGATCGGGGCCTGCAGCTCGATTTCCATGGTGGTGTTGTCACCGGGCATGACCATTTCCACACCGGCCGGCAGCTTGGCCGCACCGGTCACATCGGTCGTCCGGAAGTAGAACTGCGGGCGATACCCGGTGAAGAACGGCGTATGACGGCCGCCCTCTTCCTTGGTCAGCACGTAGACTTCCGCCTCGAACTTGGTGTGCGGGGTGATGCTCTTGGGGGCGCACAACACCTGACCGCGCTGGAGATCATCCTTTTCCACACCGCGAAGCAGCACGCCGACGTTCTCGCCGGCTTCGCCGCCATCGAGCGTCTTGTTGAACGCCTCGACACCGGTGATGACGGTCGTCTTGTTCGGCTTCAGGCCGACGATCTCGACCGTATCACCGACTTTGCAGACGCCGCGCTCGATACGGCCCGTGCCGACCGTGCCGCGACCCTTGATCGAAAACACATCCTCGATCGGCATCAAGAACGGCTTGTCCTTCTCGCGCATCGGCATCGGCACATAGGTGTCCAGCGCCTTCACCAGTTCATCGATGCACTTGGTGGCGGCGGGATCGGTCGGGTTGTCCAGGGCGGGCTTGGACGAACCGCGAATGATCGGGGTGTCATCGCCGGGGAAGCCGTACTTGGTCAGCAGTTCGCGGACTTCCATCTCGACCAGATCCAGCAGCTCGGGATCATCCACCAGATCGATCTTGTTCAAAAACACCACGATCCGGGGCACGCCCACCTGGCGGGCCAGCAGGATGTGCTCGCGGGTCTGCGGCATCGGGCCGTCGGCGGCGGACACCACGAGCACCGCGCCGTCCATCTGGGCCGCGCCGGTGATCATGTTCTTGATGTAGTCCGCGTGACCCGGGCAGTCGACGTGGGCGTAGTGACGGGCTTCGCTCTCGTACTCGACGTGGGCGGCGGAGATGGTCACCGTCTTGGTGGCATCGCGTTCGGTGCCGCCCTTGGCGATGTCCTTGTAATTCTTGGCGGTGGTGCCGAACTTCGCCTGCGAGCGGGCCGACAGCGCCGCGGTCAGGGTGGTCTTGCCGTGGTCGATGTGACCGATGGTGCCGACGTTCACGTGCGGCTTCTTACGCTCGAAATTTACCTTGGCCATGCCTGAAACCTCCAGATGATTCTAACGCGAACCCTGGCTGCAAAGCCGGGCCCGCTCATCTGTTTCCGAACGGCTGTCGATTCCGTTCTGATGCGATCGCTGCGAATCATCAGCACGCGGCATTAGGGATCGGGTCCGGACTGCAAGTGCCAGTCAGGGCCCGGTGCCAAATGCCGCACGCCGCCAAAGCTGCCACAGGGGGTTGAACCCTGGACCTCCACATTACCAATGTGGCGCTCTACCACTGAGCTACGGCAGCACTTCCAGCCCGCCATTCCGGCGCGCACGGGAAGCGGAGGAGGGCCGAAAGTATAAATCGCCCTCCCATAAAGTCAATCCATTGAAATCTGAATTTTCAACCCACGGGCCGGGACGCGGAACCTCACAATGAGAAATCGCCCCCTTCCACCGGCGACCATGCCGGTCCAATTCCCCGCACCGCCGCCGGAAGAAGGCGGATGGATCGACGGTTTCCGGTCGACCGGGCATCGTTTACGGTTCACCGGGGTCGACTCCCGACTCTCCCGGAAACCTTCCCGACTCTCCCGCAGACTTTCCCGACTCTCCCGCAGACTTTCCCGACTCTCCCGCAGACTTTCCCGAGTCTCCCGGAAACCTTCCCGAGTCTCCCGGAGACATTCCCGACTCCACAAGAGACTCTCCCGAGTCTCCCGGAGACTTTCCCGACTCCGCAAGAAACTTTCCCGGAGACTGCCCCCGGCGAATCGATCCCCCCTGCCACCGGCCCGAAAGGCTGTATTTCCGGACGGACCCTTCCCACGCCTCCCCACCGCGTTTTTATCAGCCCCCCGAGGCTCCCGCAAACGCCAAGGGTCCGCGCCCGATCCCGCCTGAAGCAAGACCGCGCCTCCGCACCCCCGATACGGAATCGCACCACAGCGCGAACCCACCGCAGAC
>JANXVV010000562.1 GCA_025351525.1 Humisphaera sp.
GGACGGTGGGTGAACACCTTTATCACCTGTGCGGGCGGTGCCGGATTTTCCCACGGCAGTTTTTTCCAAGGCGGTTCGATCGGTGACTTGGTGATGTGCGAAGGCTCTGGCGCGATGGTGACCGAACAGACAGAAATTAGATCGGGGGAAGTTTTGTGAAGTTGCTCGATGGGCCGGGAGGCGAAGCGGGGGGTGGGGTGAATCACCTGCCGGCGTTCGTAGCGCGGCTCGGGATGGATCACCCGCCGGGGCTCAAATGTCGCCGCCGCCGACCCATGATTTTCGCGGGCGGACGCGGTGTCGGCGGCGTGGATGGCGCCGCGCAGCAGTTTCACCAACTGCAAGTCCAGCGTCGCAACAATCAGGCTGACGTTCGTTTCCAGGCTCACGCAGGGAAGAGAGCAAACGTCGGGGGCGAAAATTTCAGGTTCCACGGTGAAGCCGTTTCACGTCCTCATAAACACCTTAAAACAAGCCATCCCGTGTGATAGGATGAAAAAAGGGGAAATGATCGGACCCTGCACTTGAAAGTCCGCTTGTGACGGATGATGTTTTCACGCAACATCAGAGGGAGGTAAATGGTGGCCAAGTTCACCGTAGTAGTCCGTCCGTGCTGATTGTGTGGCACCGATTCGACCCACACCATTAGTGCGGGCGGAAAAGTAGTACGATTCCCAAACACACGCGAGAAGGAAAATGCGAACCGACGAGATCGATTTTAAGTTGCCGCCGGAATTGATCGCGCAATCACCGACGGTCGATCGGGCGGCGTCGCGATTGATGCACTATCGAAGGGTAGATCGGTCGATCGCGCACCGAACTTTCTCCGACCTGCCGTCGTTGCTGCGGGCGGGCGATCTCCTGGTGTTCAACGATGCCCAGGTCATTCCCGCGCGATTCATGTTGCAAAAAAGCAGCGGTGGGAAAGTCGAAGGACTGTTTCTGGCGGAATCGCGGATGGGAGAATGGCGCGTTTTGCTGCGGAATTTGGGGCCGATGAAAGCGGGATTGGAGATGCGCTTCACGCAGTCGCCGGAAGTGAAAGTCCGGGCGATGGAGAAGCGCGAAGAGGGAGAATATGTCATCGCGGTGGAAGGGGGCGAGTCGGCGATGGGGCTGCTGTCGCGTGTCGGGCGGATGCCTTTGCCGCCGTATATCAAGCGGGAAAAAGACGGGGATGAGCGGGATGGGTTTGATCGAGAGAGGTATCAAACCATCTTCGCCAAATCGCCCGGATCGGTGGCTGCGCCGACGGCGGGGCTGCATTTCACGAAGGCGGTGCTGACCGACCTGGCGACACGCGGCGTGGAGAAAACGTTCGTCACCCTGCACGTGGGGATGGGCACGTTCAAACCGGTGATGGTGGACACGTTGGAAACGCACGCGATGCATTCCGAGGCGTATTCGATTGACAATGTCGCGGCGACGGCGTTGAACCGCGCCAAGCGCGAGGGTCGCCGGATCATTTCGGTGGGGACGACCGCGACGCGCGTGTTGGAAAGTCAACCGGAAGAATCGTTCGTTGCGAAAACCGGCGAGACGGCGATCTTCATCTACCCGCCGTACCGTTGGAAGCATGTCAGGGCGATGATCACGAATTTTCATCTGCCGCGAAGCACGCTGATTGCGCTGGTCGCGGCAAAGGTGAGCCTTGAAGAGCAACGACGCATCTATAAAGTCGCGATCGACGAGCGCTATCGTTTTTTCAGCTACGGGGATGCGATGTTCATCGAATAGTGATCCCCCTCTCCAAGCCGGGGTGGAGCGGTGAGCGCCAGCTTGGAGAAAGTTGAGAGAGGGTTAGGGCGTAAATCGCTTGCGGCTCATTCCTCTCTCCGCTACGTTCCCGCCGATGATTCAGATGATCCTCGTGGCAGCGGCCTCGTTTTTCGCGGCGGCCGTCAACGCCGTCGCGGGCGGGGGAACATTTCTCACCTTTCCCGCGCTCACCGGCGTGCTGGGAATGAACGACAAGATAGCCAACATGACCAGCACCATCGGACTCTGGCCAGGTTCGGCAGCCTCCATCTATCCCGCGCTCAGCGAATTCAAACGGCTTCCCAGGGGAATGCTGGTATTCTATTCACTCATCAGTCTTGCCGGCGGTGCAATCGGAGCGATTCTATTAAAGACCACCAGTGTAGCGTCCTTCAAGCTGGTTATTCCCTGGCTGCTGCTGTTGGCGACGGTAATCTTCGCGTTCAGCAAGCCGATTGCGCGGTGGGCGGGGCGGGGGCATGGACATGAACATCGCTCGTTGACTTGGACGCTCGGCGTCGGGGTGATTCAGTTCGCCGTCGCGGTGTACGGTGGGTATTTCGGGGCGGGCATCGGGGTGCTGATGCTGGCGGGATTGTCGTTCGTCGGCCTCGATCATCTTAACCAGATGAATGCGCTGAAGGTGTTGCTGGCGACGATGATTAACGGAGTGGCGAGTGTCATTTTCCTATTCAGCCGCGAACAGGATTCAAAGGTGGATTGGAAGGTGGCCTTTCTGATGATGATCGCGGCGATCGTTGGTGGGGTGGCTGGGATGGCCTGGGCGCGCCGATTGAAACAGGAATACCTGCGGGCGTTCATTCTGCTCGTCGGTGTGACATTGACGGCGGTATACTTTTGGAAGAATTATTATTGAGCTCCATCGTGGCACGGGCTTCCAGCCCGTGTTGACGATCCTCAAATAGAAGAATCGCGAGTTTCAGTTTCTTTTTGGAATATACCGCTAACACGGGCTGGAAGCCCGTGCCACGTGAATGCCTCTCGTCAATCCCTCGAAGTGACCGTTCGATTCACATACACACTGGCCTTATATTCATGCAGCACCGCCGCCACATTCTGCGGTGGGGGCGGCAAGTCGGGCGACGTGGGAACTTGTAGGTACGCCATGCAGCGCTCCAGCAATCGACACGCGCCCGGGCCGGCGACGGCACCGCCATAGTGCGTTTCGGCGTGGGGCTTGTGGATCACGAACGCCACCACCAACCGCGGGCTTTCAGCGGGGCAACCAGCGATGAAACTGCTGTTGAAAAGCGTCTCGCTGTACCCTTTGCCGGGCCCCTGACTGATGTGAGCCGTGCCGGTTTTACCGAAGATGTTCCACACCTTGCTGCGGGCCTTCATGGCGGTGCCGCGAACGACCACATCGCACAGAATCCGTCGCACCTCCTGGGCCGTCTGCGGGTCGATTGCCTGCGGCAGCAGATCGAAATCCGTCGCCCTGTGCTCGCGAATCGTGTTGCCGTCCGCATCCAGATATCCCCGGATGACGCGCGGCTCCACCAACCGGCCCCCGTTCGCATAGCAGCAGAATCCGCGGGCCAGTTGCAACGGCGTGACCATCAGCTCATAACCCTGCGCGCACGATTCGGTGCTGTATTTGTTCCACTGCTTAAGGGGATTCACCCGCCCATTGCTTTCACCGGGGAGTTCAATCCCGGTGCGCGTGCCGAAACCGAAATTGGTCAACGCTTTCCAGATCTTATCGTTGCCCATGCGCTCGCCGAGCATGGACATGCCGATGTTGCTGGATTTGACCAGCACATCCCACATCGCCAGTTGCGAATAGCCGTTGTGGACATCCGTGATTTTTCGACCATAGGGTGTGATGTAATGTGCTCCGTTGGTTTTAAAAATTTCCTCCGGCCGTGTCACATGCCAGGCTAATGCCGGACCGGCGATGAACGGCTTGATCGTCGAGCCGGGCTCGTAGGGGGAAACCAGCACGCGGTTCGTTCGCACTTCAGGAGTGCTGTCTTCCAGATTCTGCGGGTTGAACGTCGGATAGTTGGCCAAGGCCAGCACGTCGCCGTTCTTCGGGTCCATGACGACCACTTCACCGGTCTGAGCGCGGAATGATTCGCAGGTGGCGGCCAATTCCTGCTCGGCCATCATCTGAATGTTGGCGTCGATTGTCAGGATGAGATGGTGACCGTGCTCGGCGGGGCGGTAGTCATCGGCGTCGACGGCAATGGGGTTTCGCCGGGCGTCTTTGAGCGTGCGCTTGTACCCGTCATGACCGGCAAGTAGTTTGTCGAATTGAAGCTCCAACCCGTCCAACCCGTGGCCGTCTTTACCCGCACCGCCCAACAGATGGGCCCCGATCGATCCCATCGGATAGTAGCGCTGATCGGACGGTGTGAAACCGATGCCCGGCAGG
>JANXVV010000587.1 GCA_025351525.1 Humisphaera sp.
GTATTTGCCGCTTGCGGCTTAGCCGTGTCACGTCCTTAACGGACGGGAAGGCTAAGCCGCAAGCGGCAAGTCAAAGTTGGATTTTCATCCTGGGCGGGTGCTACGCAGGCACCGATTCAACCGGCCGCTCATAATGTCGCTGCATCATTGCATCGACAAATGAGCGTATTACCGCTTTAACATCGCCGCGCGCCGGTGCGGTCACCACACCTTGGTTCGTCGCCACGGTCTGGTCGCCCGAAGCTACTTTCAGTTGTGCCTTTGCCAGTAGTTCAACCCCTTCACCCATGGCCGCAATCGCCTTGCCGTGAAAGTAGGCTTCGGCGACGAAGTGGACCGCCAATCCCTGCTGCACCATCGCAGCCGCACTTTCCTTGCCGCCGGGAATGAACACGGCATCATATATGACCGATGGTGCGTTGGGCGCGGCATGGTCGACAGCAATCTCACTGCCGTCCGCTGATTTCACGGTGCCGGCGACCCTGGAAATCACCTCGACGACCGCTCCCATTTTTCGGAGCGATGACTGAATCTCGCGGATCTGCCGACCCTCCGCCCCCGCCGCCACAAGAATGGCGATCTTCCGGCCTTTGATGCTGTCCGCCGGCTTGTTCATGCTAAGGGCGACCGAACTGCGATCGTGTGCCTTCACCTTCGGCTTGCCCGTCACCTTCACGGCTATGTTCGCCGCCACCTTTTTCGCCAGTTCCGCCGACACGTTTACCAGAAGTTCATTGACGACACGCTCCTGCACCGCTTTGGTTTCCAGCATGTTCAACTCGAAGCTGAAGCTCGCCACGATATGTTCCTTCTCCCACAAAGCCATGCTGTTCCAGAACAAAGTAGCCTGGCTGAAGTGGTCGCTGAAACTTGGGCTTCGCTGGCGGATCTTGGTGCCTTCCATTCTTTCCGGATAGCTCGAAAAAGCGGTGAGCGTTTCGGGGGAATGGGTCGGCTGGCCGTTGCCCAGGGAGTTGGGGAAGTAGGCGACGCGGCCTTTGTGAATCATCGACTGCGACTTGCCTTCGCGCTGGTTATTATCCACCGGTACCGTCGGCCGGTTGATCGGCAACTGCGCAAAGTTGGGCCCGAGGCGGGTGATCTGCGTATCCATGTACGAGAACAGCCGTCCCTGCAAAAGCGGGTCGTTACTGAAATCAATGCCCGGCACCACATGGCCTGTGTGAAACGCGACCTGCTCGGTTTCGGCAAAATAATTATCCGGGTTCCGGTTGATAACCATCTTTCCGAGGCGACGCACCGGGACCAGTTCTTCGGGGATCAGTTTCGTCGCGTCGAGCAGATCGAAGCCGAATTTGTGTTCGTCCATTTCCTCGACGATCTGCACGCCCAGTTCCCATTCGGGGAAGTCCCCGCGCTCGATCGCCATCCACATATCACGGCGATGGAAATCCGCGTCCTTGCCGGCGATCTTCTGCGCCTCATCCCATACCAGGGAATGAATCCCCTTGATCGGTTTCCAGTGGAATTTCACAAACCGCGCTTTGCCTTTGGCGTTGATCAGTCGGAAGGTGTGAACGCCGAACCCTTCCATCATGCTGAAGCTGCGAGGGATGCCGCGATCGGACATCACCCACATCAGCGTGTGGGTGGATTCGGGCGTAAGCGAGACGAAATCCCAGAAAGTATCGTGAGCCGACGCCGCCTGCGGAATCTCATTATGAGGCTCCGGTTTCACCGCGTGAATCAGGTCGGGGAATTTGATGGCATCCTGAATGAAGAAGACCGGCATGTTGTTGCCGACCAGATCCCACACGCCCTCGTCCGTATAAAATTTGACGGCGAATCCGCGCACGTCCCTAGCCGTATCCGCCGACCCACGCGAACCGGCCACCGTGGAGAATCGCAAAAATACCGGCGTCTTTTTGGCGGGATCCTGAAAAACCTGCGCCCGCGAGTATTCGGAGAACGGCTCATACACTTGAAAATAACCGTGCGCCCCCGCTCCCCGGGCATGTACGACCCGCTCTGGAATGCGCTCGTGATCGAAATGCTGAATTTTCTCCCGCAGATGGAAATCTTCCAGCAGCGTCGGGCCGCGCACCCCGGCTTTCAGCGAGTTCTGATCGTCGCTGATTTTCAACCCTTGGTTGGTCGTCAGTTTTTCGCCCGCCATATGGGTGTCGCGTGCAAAATCCCGATCCTTGCGTGTGTTGCCGTTACCGCCTTTATCGATTCTCTTCATTGCCATGAACGCTCCTCGAAGAATAGTTTGAAAAACCGACCTCAAAATGAATTTAGCGACGCGCGCATTGATCTGGAACGGGAAAATTGTGCCGATATATATGACAGCACATGTAGATCAAAGACTCCAGGTTCCGATAATAAATCCGAGGGTGTCACTCATTTTCTTGGCGACGGCGACCAAGCCGTCATTCTGAGCGCAGCGAAGAATCTGCTTTATTCGTCGAGTGAGCCGGATCCCTCGATGCGCTCAGGATGACAGTCTTCGGACCGTTTAAGCCATGGATCGCCAAGAAAGAGCGTTAAACCCAAATCCAATTGAAACGCGCAATTGTTTGGGTTACCGAAGGCGAAAATGTTAGACTTTATGCGACATTGGACATGAGGCAGAATCTTAATCAGGCAACCAGCTTCGATCGTCTGCCGGACGCGCTCACCCGCATTCCGGCGAATCTGCCATTGGTAGAGTCCCGGCGGATCACGGTGGTTTTTCGATACGATGACTGCAACAGCGAAAGTTCGATATTTCTGGAACGCAATTTGATTGAAGCGTTCCGCAGTCACTCCATGCCGTTCACGATCGGGGTCACCCCGTTTGTCACCTCCGGTGAAGTGGATGATGCGAGTCCCTGTCCCGCGATTCCCCTGGGTTTTGAAAAAATCGAATTGCTGAAACATATGGTCGAGACGCCGGACACCGAGATTGCGCTCCATGGCATCTCTCACCAGACCATCCGCCCCGGTGCGGACGGCGGATGCACCGAGTTCGCTGGTCTGACACTGTGCGCCCAACGCGAACGCCTCGACCGAGGCAGGCGATTTTTGGAAGCGACCCTGCAAGTGCCGGTGACCACGCTGATTCCGCCGTGGAACAGTTACGATGAGAACACCCTCCGTGCCGCTTACGCTTCGGGTTTCACCACCGTCTCCGGCGATACAAATGGTTTTGCGCCTTGCGGATCACCGCTGCAATTTGTGCCCTTCACCTGTACGTTGGTGGGGCTGAAGTCCGCTATCCGCTGGGCGAGGATGTCGTTCGATCCCGCGCCGATCATCACCGTTCTGTTTCATCCTTACGACTTCGCACGGGCCGCCCAGCCGCGCCCGATGACCATCGACCAGTTGTTGAATTTGCTAAGCTGGGTGCGCGGCCAAGCGGATGTTTCAACCGCGACGATTGCGGGCCTGGGTGTACGCGGTGCCGATGTCAGCGCGGAACGGCTTGATCGATACCGAGCCGCGCGCGGTTCCCTCATCAGCCGTCTCATTCCGGGACATGCAAGCCGAAGCCGAGTCTACGGATCAACGCGATAAGTCCCTACCTTACGGCGTTTCTGAAATAAATCGTGGCATGGGCTACCAGCCCATGATTTTCTTGTTCGACTTCGAAAACATGGGCTGGTAGCCCCTGCTACGGAATCGAAGACATAGGCTCACCGCGCCGGTTTCACCGCGTACACCTTTACGGTGGCCGCATAATCGTTGATGTTGTATCGCTCCAGTATGGCCGTGAGTTCGGCGTGGACGCCGCGTGAAGTGGCGTCGGTAGACTCCCCACCACAGCAGGATGCGCCGAAAACCGGAAGCGATGACTCTACTTTCATGGATGGCGAACAGCAGCCCGACTGTCCCTCGACATTCGCATAGGCATTGAGATCGGCACCGGTATTCACGACATGCACCGCCGCGAACCCCGCCGCCGTCAGCCCGGACTCGAACTCTTCGATTCGGATGGCACCGGCGATGCAACCTACGTAGGCCATCACATCGCGGGCCAAATCATCCGGGAGCGTCTGCTTCAACGCGATGTCACTCACCGCGACTCTACCCCCCGGTTTCAGCACGCGAAACATCTCTCGGAACACCGCCTGTTTGTCGGCGGCCAGATTGATGACGCAATTCGAAATGATGCAGTCCGCCGATCTATCCGCAAGCGGAAGATGGTCGATGCTCGCCAGATGAAACTCGACGTTCTGTACGTTCGCCTTCACGGCGTTTTTCTTCGCGCGGTCGATCATCTCGATCGTTCTGTCGATGCCGATCGCCTTGCCGCTCGGCCCTACCTTCTGAGCGGCCAGGAAAACATCGAGGCCCCCGCCGCAGCCGAGATCGACGACCACCTCGCCCGGCTTAAGGGAAGCCGTCGCGGTCGGGTTGCCGCAGGACAGACCCATGTTCGCCTCGGCGGGAATCGAATCCAGCTCGCCCGCCGAATACCCAAATGCCTCGGCTACTTTTCGCACGCCGGCGTCACGGCTCGATAGATTGCTGCCGGCCACCGCCCCGTACTTCTGCTCGACGATCGCGTCCATGTCCGTTTTCATTTCGACACCTCCTCTTCCGTTAAATTGAACGATGCTTTCAAGGCCTGCTTGCTCCGCGTACCATGCCAGCACGGCACCGCCAGAGCGGCACCGAGCAATGGCCCGACAAGGTAGACCCAGAGCGAACGCAGATTTCCCGACACGATCGCCGGCGCGATGGAGCGCGCCGGGTTCATCGAAGCTCCACAGATCGGCCCGGCGAACAGAGCCTCCAACGCGATGACGCCTCCGATGGCAATGCCCGCCATCAACCCCTGCTCCTTCGAGCCTGTGGCCACACTGAGAACCACGAACATCAGCAGAGCGGTCAGGATCATTTCCAGTACGAAAGACTGTAGGTTCGATCCGCGTGGAAGCGTAGCCCCGAGGTTGGCAATGTTGCCGAACAGCAACCGAAGCGTCCCGCTGGCGGCCAACGCCCCGGCGAACTGGCAGGCGACATAGGGCCCAATACGATGCGCCGGAAATCGCCTTGCGAGAAAAAAACCAACCGTCACCGCCGGGTTGAAGTGGGCATCCGACACATCTCCAAGCGCGTAGATCATCGCCATGACGATCAGACCGAATGTCAGGGAAATGCCCAGATGCGTGATCGCCCCGCCGGAGATCGTGTTGACGATCACGGCACCCGTCCCCGCGAAGACGATCGCGAAGCTGCCGAGAAATTCCGCAAAACATTTCCGCATCGCTCGGTCCTTCGAATCGAATTAGATCATATTTAGAAACCGGCTGGGTTCGCCGTAGCATGGGCTACCAGCCCATGATTTTCTTGTTCAAATTCAAAAACATGGGCTGGTAGCCCATGCTCCGACGACCTCCACCGTGTTCTTGCATTTAAAAAGCACGGGCGAGACGCCCATGCCACCTGAAAATTCACTGAGTGTCTAATGATAAATAGTCTTCCAGATGCTCGATGAATTTGCGAATCTCATCGCGCACCCGCCGATAGTGCCCGAGTGCCTCTTCCTCGCTCACGGCTTCCCTGGCCAGCCGGGGTGGATCGTCAAAACCCACATGCACCACCTGCGTATGCCCCGGAAAAATCGGGCAACTCTCGTTCGCGTGATCGCACACCGTGATGACAAAATCGAACGGCACTTGTTTGAGATCACCGACGTGCTTCGAGTGATGGCCGCTGATGTCAACCCCCGCTTCCGCCATCACCCGCACCGCCCGGGCGTTCATCCCGTGCGGTTCCGTGCCGGCGGAGTATGCTTCGACCGTGTCTCTGCGGAGATGCCTGGCCCACCCTTCGGCCATCTGGCTGCGGCAGGAATTCCCCGTGCAGAGAAAAAGAATCTTTGTCTTACCGGTCATCAGTCATCTTTCATTCGCCTATACGAATATATATGAATCAAAAAAAATCAATCGCAGCACGGTTCAAAATCGCCGCAAGTCTTCCCCAACTCCTTCAAATCCTTTGCCAGTTCCGGCACATCGGTAAAGCAGCACGACAGGCATTCCAACATCTTCCGATGAAACGCATTATTCGCCCGCGAAAGCTCATAGTACATCCACAGTCCCTCCTTACGCGAGGATACAAGCCCTGCTTTACGGAGATAAGCCAGATGCCGTGACACCTTCGGTTGCGGCACCCCGATGACCCGCACCAAATCGCAGACGCATATCTCACCGGATTGCAGGAGGTTGAGGATGCGCAGCCGGGTACGGTCCGAAAACGCCCGGAACACCAGGTCGACATTACTTTTAACCTTCGTCGATTGCATATTCGCTCAGGCAAATATATTGCGTCGTCGTCCCTAGGTCAAGTGGCAGATTTGATGGTAGCCCATGCTACGTAAGAATTGGATGGAAGTGTGGATAATACTGATTTGAAAAGATCGTCGTCGCGGAACCTGCGCGTGCATTCTAAAGGCTGGAGTTCAACGATGACCATCGCGCCAACACCTTGGTGCCGACCGACTTGACGACCCCAATGGCGGCCACCACGATCAGGCCCGCGATCAGCGCGTATTCCAGCGTTTCGCCCCCCGACTCGTCTCGGAGAATTTTTCGGAGCAGATTTTGCATAGAGCACGCTCGGTGGTACTGGGTACGGGTGACAAGCCGGCTTTCACGCCGACTCATGAAACATCGGATGTCCCTGCCCATTTGTACATAGTGGCTTCCCCTTATCCGCGCTCAAGCCGCCTGCGTGAAAGTGCTGTGTCGGGAGACCAGGTCCGCAAAGCTCTCCACCTGCATCTTCCTCATGAATCTCGAACGATGGATTTCGACGGTCCGCTCGCTGATGGCAAGCTTCATCGCCACCTGCTTGTTGGCCAGGCCGATGACGGCCAGATCCATCACCTCCCGTTCGCGCGGGGTGAGTTGCGACAAAGCCTTCTGATGGTTTCGTCGCACCACGCGCCCGATGGTCATTAGCGTGTCGGCCGCCAACGCTTCCTTCACCCGTTGAACCAGCGTGACGCTGTCAAAGGGTTTTTCGATGAGGTCTAGCGCCCCTTGCCGCATCACTGCCGCCGTGGTGGCGACGTCGGCGGTGGCGGTGATGAAGATGATCGGCATCAGGATGCCGCGCTCCTGCATCTGCGTTTGAAGTTCGACGCCGTGAATCTGCGGCATGGCCAGATCGATCAACGCGCAGCCGCGACGGTCCGGATTCACCTCTTCAAGAAAGGTGCGCCCGCAGTCGTAGCTTTCCACCATGAGGGCTTCGGAAAGCAGCAATGCGTTGATCAATTTACAAAATAACGGGTCATCATCGACCACGAAAACGGTCTGCGGTTTATCGGACTCTTTCATCTCCTGCTCTCTTCCTTTGCCGCCCTTGCCTCGTGAATGCCCTCGTCTCAAAGAGGCCATCGACTCTTTCGAGTGTCTGCTAAAGGAAGAGAAGCGAAAGTGGATGATTCAATAAGAACGGGGGCGGCACCGCAGATGCCGCCCCCGTCGAGCAGAAAATTTTGTACGCGTTCAGTGTGAATGGTGGTGCGGGTTTCCAGGCTGCCATTCAGAAGCAGGCTGGAAGCCCGCACCACAATCATCTCGAGTTAACGCAGCAGGGTGAGCACGGATTGCGATTGCGAGTTCGCCTGCGACAGTACCGACGCACCCGCCTGGGCCAGCACCTGCTGACGGGTGAGATTCGACGTCTCAGCCGCGAAATCGGCGTCCTGCACGGAACTCTGTGCGGAGGTGATGTTGGCCAGCGTCGTTTGCAGAGTGGAAGCCGTGCTGTCCAGGTTATATTTCTGGAAGCTGCCCAGGCGTCCGCGCAACGTGGACAATTGCTTGATCGACGAGTCGATGACCGCTTGCGCGGTCGACAAATTCGCGCTGGTCAGAGCATTGACGCCGCCCGACCCGAGCGTGGACAGCACCCCATTGGCGGCATCGCCCAAATTCGCGGTGGTGACGGATTGAATGCCGAGGCTCACTTTGTTCGCGTCGCTGACCTTCGAGCCCAGCGCAAAGGTCGCCCCGCCGCCGAGGACGTTGAACGTCGTGGTGCTACCGGTGAGATTGAATGCGCTGGAGAGCGTGAATTGCGTGTCGAGCGTGGCCGTGCGAAGGGTGATATCCTTACCGCGGGCGGAGGCGGCGACGTTGTTGACGGTCACCGTGGCGTCTCGACCCACCGCCCGATTGGCGGTCGGGACGAAAATGCCGCTGATCGTCTTCACACTGACAAACTGATCCGAACCCAGTGTGGTGCTGTCGAAGCGAAGGTTCACACCCGAAAGCGCCGCACTGATGCCGGTGGTCGCCTTAACGGTGTTGACGGCGGAAATGATGTTCGCCACCGTGGCACCGCCGGCGACCGTCACCTGATCCGTCCCGATGTTGCCGCCGATTTCCAACTGCACGGTGTTCAGGGCTGCCAGCGCACCACCGGTGTAACCGGTTTTTGCCGTCAGCGCGCTTTGTACCACGGCAACGGTGACCGATTGCGGCAGCGCCGCCGTCAGGCGGGCCGAGTTGACGCGCAGATTCTGAATGCTCGCCACCACCACACCGCTGGCGGTGTAATCGAGCGCGCCATTGAGAAGCTTCTTTCCCTCAAAGGTCGTGGCCCCCGCCACGCGGTTGATCTGGCTCAAAAGCGTGTCGGCCTGAGCCTGCGTGGCGGCGAGTTCGTCCGCGCTCTGCCCGCCGCTGTTTGCTGCCGACTTCACCAATGCCTGAAGGTCGGTCAACTGCGTGGAAATTTCCCCGAGGCCACCTTCGGCGGTACCGACGATGTTCGACGCCCGCTGGGCATTGGTCAGCGCGCTTTGGATGCCCGTTTTCTCGGCATTGAGCAGATCGGCGGTGAGGACGCCGGTCGGATCGTCCGAACCGTGATTGATTCGCAGGCCGGTGCTCAGGCGTTCAAGCGTGGTGTTGAGGGCCTTGTTGTTGTTCGCCAGCGCCCGTTGGGCATTTTGCGAAGCCAGATTGGTATTTAGGGTGATGGGCATGGTGGATCTTCCGTTCCCGACGAATTCGTCGATGGTTTCGCGGGGGGGCAACGGATGAACTCTCAGCCACTCGCCTCTACCGCCTTGCGTTGAAGATGGAATCGACGTGGGCAAACACTTCGTGAATAGGCACTTATGCGATCAGTGGAACCCCTTTTGGCGTTTCCCCTCATCAGGGAAATTGCCTATTCAGAAGTGAAAAGCGAAAAAAGTGGGCGAGGGCCATCGCATTTAAAATTTCCGGTCCCCTCCCCTGGTAATCCGGGGGGAGGGTTAGGGTGAGGGGTCTTGCATTTTTCTTCCGCCGAGTCGAGAAATAATGGGCAGTCTCGCTACGGAGAAAAGACCCC
>JANXVV010000639.1 GCA_025351525.1 Humisphaera sp.
ATCGAGAATTGTCTCGGCGGCGGCCAGGTATTTTTCCAGCAGCATCGGCGAAATGAACAGCGCATCGCCGTTGTTGTCGAATCCTTCCCCACCGGAACCATCCGCCGGAAATGCGTCGGCGGGATGGAGATCGAGACCGATCAGATCGCGAATCGTGTGATTGTATTCCGCCCGATTCATGCGACGGCTCATCACCCCGCCCCGCACCTGATTCATCGCCTTATCGCGGGCGGCATCGGAACAATCGACTCCGGTCGGCGCGAAAGATGCGATCCACGCGATCAGCTTCCGTTGCTCAGCGACTGTCGGTTGCCGGCTTTTGGGCGGGGGCATCTCACCGCCCTGCAATCGCTCGGCGACAAGGGACCAGACGTCTTTTTCGGTCGCCGCATTTTCGGTCGAGTTGAATGCCGACAGATCGAGATCCCCCTTCTGCTTGTCGGGGTTATGGCAGTCGATGCAGTAGGCGGTGAGGAGCGGTTTGATCTCCGCTTGAAAACCGGCAACGGGCGCGCTGGCCGGATGCGGCACGGTCTCGATTGAACGGCATGGACGCGAGAGCGCCAGGCCAGCAAGGAGCGCGGCGAACCAACGGATTGGAAAAAGTGAGTCGAACAACGCAGTATTGTACGCGGAGTGTCGCGGAGTGTTTATCCCGGCTAGCCTCACACGACATCGCGATTGCCGATTTGATGTTCGGGGGGAGCCATGGAGAACCCATCGCAGCTACACGGGTTCCACAGCAAACGGGCACGATCCAACTCACGCAGCCTTCGGAGGCGTGTAAATTTTCACGCAGTTGCGGTTGTCGGATTTGGCTTCGTAAAGCGCATGATCGGCGGCAGCAAGAAGGTTTTCGAGCGTGAGGATGTTGTTGCCGGGCAGACGCTCGGCAACGCCGATGCTGAGGGTGGGCTGGCCTTCCAGTTGCGTGATGGCGTGACTGAAATCGACGGCGGCAAAAGCCTGACGCAACTTTTCAACCACCTGACTCGCCTGATCCACCGGGGTTTGCGGCAGGGCAATGACGAACTCATCCCCGCCGTATCGAAACGCCAGATCGGTTTTGCGAAGCGTCATGCGAACGCAGTCGGCAAAACTCTTCAGCAAGTGGTCACCGGCGGCGTGGCCGTGTTCGTCGTTTACCTGCTTGAATTTATCGAGATCGATCATCACCACCGACAGCGAATGGCCATGTCGTTCCGCCAGGGCCACTTCACGCTGCATCAGGCTTTCCATCGACCGGCGATTGTAAAGCGCGGTCAACCCGTCCGTCATACTCTGCTTTTCCGCCTCGGCCAACAGATGCAGGGAGATGAGCGACGACATCGCGGTGTTCACATACGTCTGTGCCAGATGGCGGCGATCTTCCGTCCAATTTTCATCGATCGGCAAAAGCATGTGGACCACCACCTGCATCTGTCGACCGATGTTAAATGGAATGCAGAAAGCCGGATGTTCGATCGGCAGGGACAGGCAGGCATCAATCGCGCATCGGATGGGTGAGCCATCGGGCCGAAACTGGCGCGGCAGGCTTTGTCGGAGGCACGGGCACATCGCGCCGTTCATTTCCGTCACCGGATTGGATTCCTTCAGAACCGTTAGCGGGCGGGTGACCTGCACCTGAATGGGCGGCAACACATCCGGGTGATGCGACAAAATCGCGATGCCGCTCAGCTTTAATTCTGCTTCGAGAAATTGGCTGAGCGTGGCGAAGACCTGCTCGGTCTGCCCGGCACCCTGAATGGTCTGCGAAAAATCGAGCAGCCGGTCGACCGTGTTGGTGCGCTCGGCCAAAACCTGCTGGGCTTGTTCACGGGTTGTGTCGGCAAGCCTCAGTTGCTGAACCATCTGACTGAAAGCATCGCGCAAATGCGACCACTCCCGACTGGGCATTGGAACCGATTTGGTCTCATCGAGCCGACCTTCGATGACCTGGGTGATTCCTTCGCGCACATGTTGTAACGGCTGCAGTAACAGTCGCCGAACCGCCGCCATGATGATGCCGATGCCGATGACGGAGGTTAGGCAGAGAACCAGCGTCAGTTTGAACGCAACGTACTGGCTCTCGGCCAATGCCGCCGGTCCCTCGTGTCGGGAAGCCACCACCCAACCCACGACCACCAATGCACCGGTGCTGGTGACCAGCAGGCAAAGAGCGGTCAGGAAAATCAGTTGAGCCGACAGCGAGGACTTGGCGAAGAATCGTAGCACGTTAGGCCTCTGCGGAAGACCGGCGATTGAGGTGAGGGCTTCCAACCCGCACGATGCCGGATACAGAGTTCATCGGATATTGGTGGGAAGGGCTGAATGAGTAATGACGAATAGTCCGTTTGTTCCGCCATGAGCTTGAGAATTTACGGATAATATAGCCCCGGGTTTACCCGAGAAAACCGTGATATTGCGAAAATCGTTGGTTCTCAGACGGTTTACCCCGGTAAACCGGGGGCTATATGAAAAATCCTCAAACTCCATCCGCTCACCAATTTTACCGAAGGCCTGAATTTGCGTATATTGTAGACATGGAAAGTGCCGCATCGCCCAACTCTCAAGCAATCGACGTGAGCAACGAACAGGAACTGCACATTCTCACGGAAATCGGGCAGATTCTGTCGTCCACGCTGGAGCTTCGAGACGCTTTTGCCAAAACGATGCAGATCATTTCGGACAAATTGAATATGCGTCGCGGGGCGCTGGTTCTTTTGGACGAATCGACGGGTCGGCTGCGCACGGAAGCGGCGGTGGGCATGACTCAGGAAGAGATCGAGCGGGGACGCTATGCACTTGGAGAAGGCGTCACGGGAAATGTCGTCGCGACGGGTCGGCCGCGCATCATCCCGGATGTTCGAGCCGAGCCGGATTTTCTGAATCGCACCGGGCGGTTGAATCCGACGGCAGGGGAAACGACCATCTCCTTTTTGTGCGTGCCGATCAAAATCCATGGCCGTACCGCCGGGGCGTTGTCCGTTGATAAGGCGTTTGTCAGCAAAGAGCAGTTGACCAACGACCATCGCTTCCTGGACATCATCACCGCGTTTCTCGGGCAGGCGATCCAGATCAACCGCATGGTGATGCGGCAAAAGGAAGAGCTGCTCGAAGAGAACGCACAACTGCGCTCGCAGGTGCGCGATCGGTATCGGTTTGAGAACATCATCGGCGACTCACCCGCGATGCACGAGGTGTTCGCGACGGTGGGCCAGGTGGCCAACAGCCGCGCGACGGTGCTGCTGCTCGGGGAAACAGGCACCGGCAAGGAGATGATCGCCAAGGCGATCCACTACAACAGCCCGCGGAAAGACAAGGCATTCATCCGCGTGAATTGCGGCGCGCTGACCGGCACGCTGCTGGAATCGGAATTGTTCGGGCATGTGAAAGGATCTTTCACCGGCGCGATCCGCGACAAGATCGGCCGATTCGAGGCGGCG
>JANXVV010000006.1 GCA_025351525.1 Humisphaera sp.
TTCACGCGTTCAACACCGTCTCCAGCAACTCAATCGCCGGTTCGCCGTTGCAGTAGATGACCGCCAATCGCCCCCACACCGGCTTGGGGTTGTTCATTCCAAACAGTTTCATCACGTCGCTTTGCGGCGGCAGTTGCACGAACCAGAGCGGTTCGATCCAGCGCAGGATGTTGTGCTTGATCAACACGGCTCCGAGCGGCGTCTTGCGGGCCAGGATTTCTTCTTTGACGATGGCCGGCATGAAGCTGAAATTGAGGCGGACGATTCCGCACTCGACGATTTTATTCACATGGCCGGGCGTCAAAGTGATCTTGCGGCTGTAGTGATCGCCGTCTAGTTTTTGATCCAGCACCTGCACTTCAACCGGGTTGCCGTGATGGGTCTGAAGCACCTCGGTCATGTGCTCGCGATGGGCCAGCAGACGGCGCTCGGCGGTCGGGATGCGGACGGGCTGCACCTCGACGCAATAGGGGGAAAAATCCGAGCCCTTGACGAAGGGGCCGCACAGTTCCGCTAACGCTTCGGAGGCGGTGTGGAGATCAGACAGGATGTGATTGACGGTGGAAGGCATAGACAAAATTCCGACGATTTTCATTTCACTAACCACTATTTACCACTTCCCACTATCCACTTCCTCCCTCACGTATACCGAATCCCCCTGAACTCCGGCTCGAAGAATCGCGGCAGAAGCGAATCGGCCCGCAGCAGGCCGTCGCGGGTGAGGCGGATGTCGTCGCCGTACAGCTGCGCGAAGCCTTCATCGACCAGCGAGTTGAATCCCTCGGAGAATTCATGGCGAATCTCCACGCCGAACTTTTTCCGGAAGTATCCCGCATCCAGACTGCCGGTTTTAATTTGCAGGATCATCTCGCGAATGAGGCGCTGATGATCGGTGATCGGCAGCGCGCGGTGGATCGGAAGTTCTCCACGGTTGATCATGTCAATGTACTGTTCCCAGGTGTCAACGTTTTGATAGTGAACGCCCTGGAAATGTGAGAAGGATGCCACGCCGGTGCCGACGAGATCGGCCCCCCGCCAGAGCGAATCGCGGTATACAAAACCGGCGTGCGTGGACGGCTTCACCAGGGTGTAGGCGCTGGAGACGACGTATCCCGCCGCCTCAAACTGCTTGAAGGCATAGTCGACCCAGGCGCGCTTTTGCGCCCAACTGGCAACTGCGGATATCCCGTTATGCTCGCGGGCTTCTTTGGCGATGCCGGTGTTGTACGGCACCTCCATCTGATAGATTGTCACGCTGTCGGCCTGCAGCGCGACGGCCTTTTCAACGGTGACTTTCCACTTGTCTTCAGTCTCGCCAAGCATCCCGGCGATCAGGTCGATGTTGATCTGCGGAAAGCCCACTTCGCGCGCCCATTGATAGGCCTGAAAAATTTCCGGCGACTTGTGCGCACGGCCATTGATGCTGAGCACTTCATCGTCGAAATGCTCGACGCCGAGACTCAGCCGCGTGACGCCGATGCTTTTGATCGTCTGGAGTTTCGATTGTTTGAGCGTCCCCGGCTCGCACTCGAACGTCACTTCCTTCGCCGCCTCCCACGTCCAATGCTGACCGATGCGCTCGATGATTCGTTTGAGTTGATCGTTGCTCAGGAACGATGGCGTGCCCCCGCCGAAATAGACGAACTCAAACTGCCGACCCTTGAACCCCTCGCGGCCAGAGGCATACAGCGCGATCTCGCGCGACAGCGCATCCAGATACGTCTCCACCTCATCCGCGTTCTTGTCGGTGTAGACCCGGAAGTAACAAAACTTGCATCGCTTGCGGCAGAATGGAATGTGCAGATACAGGCCCAGCGGCGTGTTCGGTTCGGCGGCGGAATTCAACGCCTCGACCGCCGCCGGCACATGATCGGGCGACCAGGTGGAAAACGGCGGGTAGTTCGAGACGAAATAGCTGCCGACTTCAGTTTTCGGCGCTACGGGTTCGACAAGGGTGGGCAATTCCATCGGAAGCTCGATTGATAAAAACTCGGTACACGCGCCGGGAAAATACGAATCCCGCGACAGTTATCCTACTGCATTTTAGCGGGTAAGTTGTGGTAAATTGAGGTTAAGCCCCATATGACGTAGTATAAAGAGACCGGCGATTGAAACTGTATTCGTGACAAGGATCTCCCATGCCCGTGCTTCGTTCGCCTCTTTCCTCCGCGTTGGCCGCCCCTTCACCGGTGGAGTTGAACCGGATTCTGCGCATGGAAGTTCCGGTCATCGTGAAGTTGGCGGATCGCAAACTCACGCTCCAGGAAGTGATGCGGCTTGGGCCGGGGGCGATCATCGAATTTTTCAAAGCCAGCGATCAACCGCTGGAATTGCTGATCAATAATAAGACGATCGCGATCGGCGAGGCCGTCAAGGTGGGGGAGAATTTCGGATTGAAAATCACGCAGATCGGGGATGTGAGAGAGATCATCAAGACGTTGGGGCAGCGTTGAGCGATCCGGTCAATGTATCTGAAAGTGTCTTGCGACGGGTGAGATTTTTCATTCCGGGCTTATCTGAAAAATGGGTGGCACGGGCGTCTCGCCCGTGCGTTTTGAAGCGCAGAGCACAGGCGAGACGCCCATTCCACCGAACATTCACTTCTTTCAACTTCCCTGAAAATTGATTCATTCACGGCAATGCCTACGATTGTTTCAGTAACTACTGAAATAGGAGATTGCCATGGACACGTTGGAAATTCCCGTCGAAACGGTTTTTGCACCCAGGCCCGCATTGAGCGCTGCAGACGAGAAACTGAAGGTCACGCAGGATTTATTCATTCGCCGCTGGGGCGAGATGGGCGCGACGTGGGGGATCAACCGCACGATGGCGGAGATTCATGCGCTGCTCTACATCATGGGGCAACCCTGCTGCACGGACGATGTGATGGAGCGGCTGAACATCAGTCGCGGCAATGCCAGCATGAGTTTGCGCGGGCTCTGCGACTGGGGCATCATTCGCCGACTTCACAAGCGTGGGGAACGGCGGGAATATTTTGAGAGTCTGACGGATGTGTGGGAAATTTTCTCCATCATCGCCGCCGAGCGCAAACGTCGGGAAATGGATCCGGTGCTGGAAACGATCCGGCAATGTCAGGTGATGCTTTCTGAGGCGTCCCTCGGCAAAGCCGCCGCCAAGCGCGATTCGGTGCGACTGACGCGGGAACGGTTGGCGAGCATGGAGGAGTTCATGGAGGTAACCAACAAGATTTTCCAGCAGTTTATCGGGAATGCCAAAAGCGGTTTGACGCGGGTGGTGAAGGTGTTGTTGAAAGCGTTTTGAGGTGGCATGGGCGTCTCGCCCATGTTTTTTATTCAGAAGGATTTCCAACTCGGTGTGCCACGTCAATGGGATGTCTTCGGATGTGGGGTGCCACAGGTCGCGGTACTCCGAGACCTGTGCTTGCTCGGTAGCTAAAAGCCA
>JANXVV010000013.1 GCA_025351525.1 Humisphaera sp.
TTCACGAAACACGCCCGGCATATGAAGTATCCTGACTATCGCGATCGCGGCTGGCCGATCGGCTCAGGAACGGTTGAAAGCGGGATGAAACAGGTGAACAAGCGGATAAAGGGCACGGACCAGTTCTGGAACACCGAGTGAGCCGAGAGCATCTTAGCCTTGCGTGGCCAGTGGCTCAGCCAGGACCAAAGATGGGAACACTACTGGTTGTGTACCCAGCCAAGGGCAGAGGCTGCGTAGGCTGACACGCACCCGTCGCGAGGATCTGCTGGTGTCATGCCTTGAAGCGTCACAAGCTTTCTTCTAAAATGTAATGGTGATTTGCGGAGCACTTTTATGGAAGTGAAGCGGATCGTCGTTCTGGCCAATTCGATCAAGAAAGGAGCTCGATGCGTTGCTGGGCGCGAGGTCGGTTTTGAAAGCCAACTCGTTAGTGGCACATGGATTCGCCCGGTGAGCGGCGAGTCCGAAGGCGAGTTGGAGCCACGCCATATGAGAATTGAAAGTGGTGTTCGGCTCAAAGCGCTTGAAATTGTGGATATTCCGTTCACGCGGTACTCAAGCGATCCTATTCATCCGGAGGATTGGATTGTCGACACGAAGCGAGCGTGGCAGAAAGTGGGTGAGTTGGATGCGAACACCCTTGACACATTTGCGGAGCAACCGAAGAATCTCTGGTTGGAATCGACATCGCATACCGAGCGGGTTACTGGAAAATTTCTTTTGAATCAACCGAAGCATCAATCTCTTTATCTGATTCGCCCTGCCGATCTGCGGATTGAACTGACATGCGAACACAATCGATTCAAGAACATGGACCAGAGAAAGACCCGGGTGGCTTTTGTCTACCACGGACAGCATTACCAAATGAGCCTCACTGATCCAGACTTCACCGATCGGTATTGCATGACGTATCCGGCGATTGGGGCGCATGCCACGATTGTGCGTCCCTCTTTTATCGACAATTGTCTCCTTTGCGTGAGCTTGACGCCTGAGTTCAACGGCTACCACTATAAGGTGGCTGCGACGGTTCTGGAGTTACCATGATCGAGAGCGTTCCCGTAAAACCCAGCCTGTTCACGATCGGTCATTCGGATCATGAGATACCTGAATTCATGTCTCTGCTCGCTCGACATGGCGTTGATGCGATTGCAGACGTTCGGTCTCAACCTTACAGCCGCTTCCACGGGCAATTCAACCGTGAGACGGTTGCAGGCGTACTGAGGCGCGCCGGCATCCAATATAGTTATCTTGGGCGTGAGCTCGGAGCGCGCCGCAACGAACCCGAATGCTATCAAGGTACGCAAGCTTCCTATGATCTCATTAGCCGTCTTCCAGCTTTCCGCGAGGGACTCGAACGGCTGAGGCGCGGGATTGGGACTCATCGAATCGCCCTCCTGTGCGCCGAGAAGGATCCCCTGACCTGCCATCGAACCATTCTTGTGTGTCGTCATTTACGTTCGGAATACATCGATATCAAACACATTCTGGAAGACGGAACGATTGAGACCAATGAGCAAGCCGATTCGCGACTGCTTGATGTAGTAGGGCTACCGCCAACCGACCTCTTTCGAAACCGCGCTGAATTGATTGAACAGGCTTACGATCTACAAAGCCAGCAGATCGCTTACCGAAGCCCAGATGCGCTGGCATTCACAAGCCAGGACACTGCGTGAGCATTCAGATTTTCACCATTGGTTTCGCGGAGACCAACGCAGAACAATTTTTCACCTCGCTACGGAATGCAGGTGTGAAGCGGATTGTCGACGTTCGACTCAACAACACATCCCAATTAGCCGGCTTTTCTAAAAAGGATGATCTTCGCTTTTTCCTCCGCGAAGTCGTCGGCATCGAGTATGTCCACATTCCAGAACTCGCACCTACACAGGAGATTCTACACGCCTTCAAGAAGTACAAGGGCAGTTGGACGGTTTACGAGCAGGAATTCAACGCACTCATGGCCAAGCGGGGAATCGAAAAAGTCTTGTCTCGCGATACCGTCCACCTCGGTTGCCTGCTGTGCAGCGAGAAGAAGCCGCATCACTGCCACCGCCGACTCGTGGCGGAATACCTTAAAAAACATTGGGGAAATGTCGCAACTGATCACCTTTCATGATAGTTGCTGCATTAACGAGACGGCTCAACTGACATTGTAACTTCGCATC
Source organism: Humisphaera sp. (assembly GCA_025351525.1). Taxonomy (GTDB): domain Bacteria; phylum Planctomycetota; class Phycisphaerae; order Tepidisphaerales; family Tepidisphaeraceae; genus JANXVV01. The sequence goes on from JANXVV010000013.1 coordinate 2,166, forward strand.
CTTGACGCGCGGCAAAATCACCGAATTCTCCATTGTCGGGTTGATTGTTCGTTTCGAGCCGGACTGTTTCCTGTTCGGTTCGAGACGTCATGGTTGTCGTGCACGGTACATTCAACCCAGGAATATCCGGTGCGCTTTGTTTGTAACCTCGTCCTGATCTTTGGAATACTTCCGCTATTGGGTTGCAGCGCCTCACCCGTGGATTGGTCCAACCGAGGCTCACCGCCGGGCACCGGGTTTTTAACGAAGGAATGGGAGCATGAGGGCCGGGTTCGTAGATACACGATTTTCGTGCCGCGCGAATATGACTCGAAAGGGCATTTTGCGGTGATCCTGTTTTTGCATGGGTTATTCGAGAGCGGCGACGATGGCCGCAAGTGTGTGGCGGTGGGACTGGGGCCGGCGGTGGCTCGGCGGGCGGCGACGTTTCCGTTCATCGTTGTCTTCCCGCAATCGACCGGGGACTGGCGGAGCGAATCAGCAGTGCAAATCGCAATGGGAACGTTGGACCAAGTGCTGCGGGATTACCCGGCGGCGGATCACCGGCGCGTTTTTCTGACCGGCATCTCCACCGGCGGCGATGCGACATGGGCCATCGGGGCGCGCTATCCGGATCGGTTCGCCGGGCTTGTACCGATGAGCAGTCGGCCCAGTCTGGGAGATGCCGTGAAATTGACCGGGTTACCGATCCGGGCGTTCCACAATCAGGTTGATCCGTTTCGCAGTGCGGGAAGCGTGCGGGAGATGTGTCGGCGCATCAATCGGGCCGGGGGAAATGCGACATCTACCGAATATCCGGGGTTTGGCCACGATAGCTGGACGCAGGCGTATGGCGACGAAGGGCTATTCGATTGGATGATGCGTTCTGTTTTGATCGATCACGGCAAGGCCAGTTGCAATTCACGATCCGGGGCGGCCTGTTCGGACATTTCGGCGATCCGCCTGCCTTTTTCGGTGAGTTGGTAGGCTCCTCCCAATCCAAAAGTCCAGCCATACCGCTTGAACGATTCTAATGCCGTGGCGGAGCATTTGCGGAGATCCCGGTGAAGGAGTCTGTGCAGGATCAGGCGCTGTCGGACAGACAGGTTGATGATTTTGCGCTTGTCAGTCATGGGGAGGGTTGGTGGGGTTGCGTTCATAGGTTGCTTGGGTAGGTGGATATATTTGAGCTGAATAGAGGGGACGGACATTGAAATTTTCAGGCCGTACTTTTGCGGAATCCGGGTCGTCGCTTCCAGCTCCAATCCCGGCGTGATTTAAAGTTATTCGTCACGATCTCCGCTCTGGCATCCGCACTCAACTGCAAAACCAGGGCCAATCGAACTCAACTGAAGAGAATGTCAGAGGAGCACGAGATGATTCGTGATTTGAACTGGTGTAGTGAGGTGGATAACGACGAAGCAGTGAATGGTTGGACTAAGCCTCGCAAAATCAAAATAGAACGTGGAGCGACAAAGTGACGCGGACAGGAAAATGGGTGGTAAAAAATAGACGCTTGGCTCGGATTATTCACCACGAAAGTACGAAGAACACGTATAAACGCTTTTTGAATGGGGAATTAGAGCTAATCCAAAAATGGTTCTCACCAGCGCAGGTCGGGCGGATCACAAAGAATAAGACTTGATTTTCTTCTTGTTCTTCGTGCTCTTCGTGTTTTCGTGGTGAATTCAAATTGTCTAGGTTAGGCGACTGCAAAAGTAGACGGACCGGTGTGAGTGTGCGGGGAGGGTGCTTCACGAGACTTTCGTTTTGAGGAATTCTTCCATGAGTCATAGCGTTCGACCAGATACGCCATGATCCCCAAAAGCGCGATCATCGCTAAGGCGTAAACGGCCTGCCATGGGCCGAAGTCCCAGGTGCGATCCGCCAAGCGGGAAACCACTTCCTGAACGTAAAGGTGAGCCACGTAAACGAATAAGCTGTTACGACCCAAAAGCCGGATGAAGGCGGTGAGTCGACCATTTTTCAACCGGCCCCAAAACGCGTTGGTCCCCAACATCAATAAGAGGGTGGTGACGGTGTATCGAAGATACTCGCCGAAAGTAAGAGGGATTTTCCAGAAGGTCAGTCGGAGCCATGGACGACCGAGACCCAATTCAACTGCGTTGGCACTCTGGAAGATGATCAGAAAGGCGATTGTCAGACACCCGATGACAATCAATCGAGTAGCTTTTTGAGCCAGATCGAAGGCTTTCAGCGCATAGGTGAACAGCAGCCCGCTGACAAAGACGACCTGCCAGAGCAGCACCGGAAATTCTCCTCGATGGACAAAGGCAACACGCCAGGGATGCCGGGTGCCATAGGCGAAAAGGAGGGCACTACCCAACGCTACCACCGGCCATAACCGATGACGCAACATTTCCAAGAGTAGCGGGGTCACCGCCAGCATCCCGACATACAACATCAACAAATCATTGCCGGTTCGGCAGCGCAATAGATCGGTGACAAACCGCAGTGGATGCGCAAACGCCACCCGGCTACCAGTGGGGACATTGAACCACATCAGTGCCGTCGTCGAGAGATACTGCACGATCAGCAGCTTGAACGCCCGAGCCCAGATACGACGATACACCCCGCCGGCATGACCTACTTTCCGGCTTTGGCTGATGGCCTTCGGCAGAAAGATGACCCCCATCAGCAGCCCGGACAGAAACACAAACCCGCCGGCTGCGAAACGAGTGTAGTCCGTGACGACCTTCTCGAAGAAGTCTCCAAACTGCACGTTGGCATAGATCAGATGGACGAGAACCATGTCGATCAGACAAAGCCCTCGCCAAAAATCCAGCCGCGTATCGCGAGTGCCGGAATCGACCGAAAGTTTGGGAGTGAGTGTCAAATCTTCACGCAAACCGGCACCGCCTTCTGCTCAACGCGGAAAAATCAGGCAAGGCACATCCTTCCTGCCGCGATGGACGAAGGATGTTACGCGATAGAGCAAGAAAAGTGCCATTAAAAAGCGGATGTTATATTTATCGGGCCTCAGAAATTAAAAATTTCTGATTCCGAAGCCAATCTGCACAACGTTCGGGCCAGATGGAGCAGGGTCGGGTCGTCGGCCGCAAACCGAATCCATGCCCGCCGGAGGCATAGACATGCAGTTCGGCGGGTACGCCGGCGCGCTTCAAGGCAAGGTACATCACCGCACTATTGGCCGGGGTGATTTTGTCATCGCCGGCATGCACCAAAAACATCGGCGGTGTTTGTTTTGTGACGGGGAAATCAGCGGTCAATTCATCTTTGCCCTCCTTAACCAGCCAGGCGGGGTAGACCAGGACGCCGAAATCGGGACGGCAACTGATCTGGTCGACGGTGTCGATGTTTTCGTAGGACCGTTGATCGAAGTGCGTGCAGGTCATGGCCGTCAGATTTCCACCGGCGGAGAAGCCCAGCATGCCGATGCGTTTTGGATCGATCCCCCACTCGACCGCCTTGCTGCGCACGAGGCTCATCGCCCGCTGGGCATCTTTCAGCGGGGCCTCATGCGGCTTCTGCCCGGTCCGCGCGGGAACCCGGTACTTGAGAATGATCCCGGTGACGCCATTGGCATTCAGCCAGTCGGCGACCTCGGTGCCCTCCAGATCCCAGGCGAGAATCGAATAGCCGCCGCCCGGGCAGATCACCACCGCCGCGCCGGTGTCCTTGTCCTTCGCGGGGCGGTAGACGGTGAGGGTCGGTTTCGTGACGTTCGTCAACATCTGCACCTTCTCCGTCGGCTTCTGGATGAATTTTTCCTCGCCGATTTTCCCCGATTCACCGGGAGCGGCACCCGGCCAAACGTCGATATTCAAGTGATCGCCGTCCGCGCGGGCGACGGTGGCGAGAAGGAGAAGGACGGCTGCAAGGACCAGGGGGCGAAATGGGGTGTTCATAGGTGGATGGATGATACCCGAAAGCGGCGTCATAGAAGTAGCGACCGGCGGAGTTCCAATGAGATACGCGCGATGGCGGTAATCAGCGGTGACTTATCCGGGCAAGGATCGTGAACAGTCTGGATGAGCGGGAGCGCAACCGATAATTTTGATGCAATCGTCGAGGACTGGACTCAATTCTTTTTGACATCGTTTGGCGAGTGAGAACAGGCTCATTGAAAATTTGAGCATGGACCGGGGTCGAAACGGACTTGGCGGCAGAGAGATGGAGACCGGAAAGGGCGATTGAACCGACCTGTGCACCGGCGGGAGCGTACCTCAATCCGCTGCCGTAATTGCCGGCCCCACTGAAGATTTGCAGGTCTACATCATCGACCTTGCCATCGTGGTTGAAGTCGCCGGTCAGCCAGCCATAGGGAGTGGAAGGAGCACCGTAGGCCCCGATGCCACTGAGGATCTGCAAGTCCACATCATCGACGACCCCGTCGAAGTTGAGATCGCCATAGAGGGCCGCCCGGACCAGTGTTCGGTTAGCCGGGATCACCGGCGGTTGGGGCCCGGTGGGATTGCCGGGAAGACCGGTGCCACCACTGAGGGCGGCTACATCGGCCCCATCGACGTAGCCGACCGATACGTGAAAGTCGTTGGTGACATTGTGGGAGAGAATGGCATCGGAACTGGTGATGCCACCACGTCCAAGCCAATTGCCGATACCGGTGATGTCGGCGTTGTATCCGTTCTTCAGGTAGTTCCGGGTGACCAGGGTAGGAGTGAGTGTGTTGTCGAGGTAGACGAAGTTTTTGCCTATATCCAGAAGGCCATTACTCGTAACAGTCAATGTATTGACAAAGAGTGTCTTGCGCGTGGCGGCGACGATGCTCGCGTTTCCGCCGTTGAGTGTGAGGTTGGCCAGATGTTGATCCGTGGCAAACGTCGCATTCGCTGCGGCTTGGACGGTGATCGAAACATTGGGCGTCCCGATGGCTGTGTCGGCGTCTACCATGTAGCTTCCGCTGATGAGATTGATCGTGTCCGAACCTCCGCTGCCGCCGTGGAATTGAATGGCCTGCACGTTGGCGGCGTTGATCGGGATGTTGCTGAACGTGCCGCCGGTGAAGGTGAGGCGGGTGGGATTGGCAGCGAGGGCGTCGCTCCCAGAAGTGCCGATGACGTTGAGGGTGTTCACACCCCCACCGCCGTCAAAGCTAATGCCGCCGGCGGGGAGAGGGTTGCCGTTGGAGAAGTCGAGGGTCAACGTGTCATTGCCCGCGCCGCCGGTGACGGAGAGAGTGGAGAGTTGCCCGATGGTCCACTGGGTCACTGCCCCGTTGGCGGTGACGTCGGCGTGAAGGTTGTCGACATTCTTTTTGATCAGAACGGTGCTGCCGCTGATGATCGTCACGGCGGCGGGAGTGCCGATGAGAATCTCATAGACTCCCCGCCCATAGGTTGCGGCGGCAAGTAGGTTGCTGTTCGGAAGCAGTTGTAAATCCTCGGTCACCGCGTGCGGCAGGTTCGCGCCGAACGGGGTCCACACCGTGCCGGCACCATTCACGAGCGTGGATTGGTAGACCCCGCTGGCCGTGCCGACATACAACTGCGGCGAGGCGAATCGCCAATCCACCGCAAGGCTCTGCGGCCAGTATTTCGTCGGCAGGGTTCCGGTGATGTTCATCCACGTCGATCCGCCGTTGGTAGTCGTCCAGATGTGCTGGTTGCTGTTGTACCCCGTGCGGAAAGCGGCGGTGATGGCGAAGACGTGTAGGGAGTTGGCCGGGTCCACCTTCAGATCGACAACATAGTTGAAGGGATCGGGGGTGGTGACATCATTCTCGGTCCATGAACCGCCATCGTCGGTGGTGACCCAGAATTTCCCATCATCCGTGGCGGCGTACAGCGTGTTCGGGTTCGATGCCGCGATCGCCAACCCGCTGATGTAATGGCCGGGCGACAAATCGCCGCCCGGATTCAGGCTGACCCAAGAATTGCCATCGTTGGTGGTCTCATAGACCTGCGTCGTTCCCACCACCAGGCGGTGCGGGTTGGCAGGGTCCATCTGGAAGGATTTTTGTGACGCATAGCCCAGCGGAAAACCCCCGATGGCGGTGGGAATCCCCGCGCCGGCATTCACCCAGGTTGCACCGCCATCATCGGATCTCGAAATCATCGTGACTGGGGGCCCGGAATCGCCGGTGGGGGTGTAGACGAAGAGTCGGGAGGAATCGGTCGGACTGACCAGCACCTTCCCGGTCTCGAAACCGCCCTTCGTATAGTTCCACACCGGGGCACCGAAGCCCTTCAGCAACGCGCCGTGATCCTGGGAGACTCCGTAGATGATGTTAGGATTGTTGGGATCGAGCGTCAGGGTATGGAACTCATTGGTCTGTAGGTTGCCCTGCTTGTTGGCATAGTTGCCCAACCCATCCACCGACCGATAGATCCCCCGGTCCCCAAGGAGAACGACCCCTCCCGCGCTGTCGAAGGTGACGTTCACGGGATCATCGAAGAAGTTATTCGCGTTGGGATGCTCCTGGATCAGAGTCCAGTTCACCCCGCCGTTGGTGCTGCGGTAGAGATCGTGATTGCCGTTGATATAGACGGTGAGTGGGTGCGTGGGGTCGACCGCCAGCGCGGCGTGCCAGTACCGGGTTTCGGGATCGGCAATGTCGGGTAGCAAAGTCCAATTGGTGCCACCGTTGGTTGTAGAGTAGCGATGGGGAAGGCTGGTGTCGGTGCTATCGAAATAGGTGGCATACAGTGTCAGTGGCGAAGAAGGCGCGATCGCCAGTCGGATGCTCGATCCAATGGCGGTGCCGGTGGGGAAGGTAACCTGGCGGGACCAACTTGATCCTCCGTTGATTGATTTGTAGAGTCCGTTGCCGGTTAACCCTCCGACCAGCCCCGCATACAGAATGAGGGGATTGGTCGGATCCATTACGATGTCGCTGGCGGAATTGAAGAAAGGGATTGAGGTAGTGGTGTTGGCCCAGTTCACGCCACCGTTGGTGGATTTGTACACCCCGCCGGGGATGCCGTTGGCAAACCAGACGGAGGCGTAGAGGAGGTTGGAGTCGGTGGGACTGATCAGTAGGGAACTAAACGTAGCGGTGTCGAAGAACGCCCCCGATGGCAGGGTCCAGGTGTTTCCTCCATTAATCGATTTGAAGACCCCCCCGCCCGGCCCGGCCAGGGCGGCATAGAGTATCTGCGAATTTCCCGGATACACAACCAACCCTTTGTAACTGATGTTAGTGAAGGAAAGACTGGAGAGGTTGTCCGTCAGTGGAGTCCAGACTGGGCTGGGGTCAAGCCAATCAGTGGTCTTCCACACACCACCCCCATCGGCGGCGACATAGAGCGTGTTGATGTTGGTAGGATCGGCCACAGCCCATGAAATACGGCCGGACACCACCACCCCATCGCCCAGCACCGAGAGGGGGGCCGGGCCGAGGGCGGTCCAGGCGGCGGAGCTGAGGGCAATGGGGGCTGTGTTGGCTGGCCGCGCCTGGGAGAACTCGGAGGTATTGCCATTGGGGTCCGTGGCGGTGGCGGTGATCCATTCCCCGGAGGCAGTGGCGGCGGATAGGGAGAGATTGAACGTGGCATTGCCCGAAGCGTCCGTCGTGATAGCGGCAGACCCGAGCCAGCGCTGCCCATCTCCGAACTGCGAGAGATTCGGGCTACTACTTGCGTAGAAATCAAGCGTGCAGGCGGCATTCGGCAGGCTGTTGAACGTGCCACCGACCGTCGCCGCCGGCCCGCTGGTGGCCGAGAGAATCACCGGGTAGTTTTGGAGGTGGTTCGGGCCGACGTCCACGTTGCGGTCGTTGTTCAGGGTGACGCCGTCCCAGCCCAGGTCAATGCCGATCCCATTATTGCCGTAGATGGAGTTGGCACGGATCGTATTGCCGACACTGCCCGCATCCTGCACCACCACACCGGGCTGAGCGTTGATTCCCGCGCCGGTGGGAGTGTTCAGGGCGATGAGATTTCCGAAGATTGCACTCGATCCACCTATCAAATTGTTCGATGCGCCGTTGTAGATTCGCACACCGGGATTGCGGTTCGGCATGGACACCGTGCCGGTAAGATCCGTACCGATCTTGTTTCCGGCGATGCTGTTGTTGCTACTGCCGGAGTCCGCGATGGCAATGCCTTCAAGCCCGTTATTGGAGATGACGTTCCCTTCGGCGGCATCGTTGACCCCATCCCCGTTGGTGCCGATGCGGTTGGATTGAGACCCACCCGCCAAATAAATGCCCGCGCCACTGTTTCCGATGGCTACGGTGCCGGTCGGGTCGGTGCCGATGTAGTTGCCGGTGAACACGTTCCCCAACCCGTGATTCACATAGAGGCCGGGGCCCCCGTTGCCTGAAATCACGTTATTGCTGAATGCGTTGTTGTTCGAGTTGAGAACATAGACTCCGTAGGTAACATTAGGAGCCGGCACTACTCCGCTCGTGCGAAGTCCGACGTAGTTGCCGGTGAAAGTATTGTTCCCAATCCCCAAAGTGCCGGAATTATCGAATTCCACTCCATGATTCCACCCCGTGATCGATAGTCCTCGCGTGGTACAGTTGGCAACATCCTGAAACCGCAGTCCCACCGTAGGCCCTGATCCTGCAGATGCGCCATCCAGTCGAATCTGCGGCGGACCCGCGTAGGCGTTTCCCCCCTGACTCCAACCGTCGATAAAAAGGGTATCGGTAATCGCCGGAAGCGGCGCGACCGGCGTGATGCTGTGCGCACCTGAGTTGATGCCGCCGATATTGAAGACAATCGTATCCGCGCCGATCGTGCTGTTGGCAGTCTGAATCGCATAGCGCAACATTCCCGCAACCGGTGCAACCGACGAGTCGTCGGCTCGCGTCACCAGGATCGGGGTGTTCGAGCAAAGTCGACGGCGCTCCAACAACTCCAGCAAAAAATGTGTTCCCACGCGCGGGTTGCGCGAAGCGCCTCGGTTCACCCGCAGTTTGTTCTGCCGAAACATGCTTCGCTCCATGTCGAATTGGTTTTGTCAGGATAACGGGTTGAGGGCTGGGATGCCACCTATTTGCGGGCAAGTTTAATAAAATGAGAGGCGAAGTGTTGGATTGACACATGCTGTTTAGAATTCAGGACCTCTGAACAAACGGTGGCATGGGCGTCTCGCCCAATGCCATCAACTTTAGGTTCTTCGTAAGTCCGCGCTGTCCTTTGATTTAGCGAAGGGGCGCGCAGATCGTGGCCTTCTGTCATAATGGGGTTGCCACACTCCACTCTACAGAAAGGCCACGGATGGTCACGATCTCCCAATCCCTCGCTCACGTCAAGGCGCATCTTTCGGAACTGCTGCCCGAGGCAACGATCTTCCAACTCTGCCGCGACCTCGGCCATCGCTGGCGCAACCGCCTGCTCAACCCCGCCGTCACCGTGCAGTTGTTCCTGCTGCAACTGCTGGCCCAGGTGGCCCTGGACGGCCTGCGGCACGTCGCCCGCCTGTCCGTCACCGCCCAGGCCCTGTGCAAAGCCAAGCAACGCCTGCCCCTGCAACTGCTGATGGCCCTGGTGGAACG
>JANXVV010000026.1 GCA_025351525.1 Humisphaera sp.
GCGGGATGTCAAACTCATCGATGGAAACGACGGGATTTTTCTGGCTATGCCGTCCCGAAAACTGTCCGACCACTGCGGTCGGTGCGGGGATAAAAATCATTTACGCGCCCGCTATTGCAATAATTGCGGGGGTCGGCTCGACGAGAATCGCCATATGCGGGCGCATCAGGGCGAAGGTCATACGCGTGTCAAACTTCACGCGGATATTGCCCATCCGATCAACGTTGACTGTCGCCATGAGATCGAACGGCGGGTGATCGGTGCGTTTCACCAGGAACTCGTTCGCAGCAAAATGCCGGGTTATTCGGCCCCCAGCCTTGACGGGGAAGATTTGGATTTCTATGATAATCCTGTTACTCCATCGGGAATTGAAGGTGCATTGAACCATCATCAGACGCTTTCGGTTCACTGAAAGTTTTGGAGTGATGTGTAGCATGGGCTACCGGCCCATGTTTTTTTGACCGATCATGGGCTGGTAGCCCATGCTACGCATGAAAAGATTTAAGATTTTACACACCTTTCGGCTTACGGTCGCTGTACGATAGGCTGGCACCACGGTTTGGCTATCGCCATTCTCCCTGAGAGATTGCAGATAGTCATCCGCGACCGGCCCACCCCACGCCGCACGAACGATGGCATCATCGCCACGTTCGTTGCAACCCGTTCCATTCGCTTCAAACTGCCGAATGATTCAATGATTTGAAATCAGTAATCCATTGAATGAGCCAGTCCACGGCGTTATATTACCGTGCCGGTCAGGCACCGACGCCTTTATTTGTTTGGGATACATCATCATGAGCACACTGCAATCCGACATCAAAATGAAGTCCACCCCCGCCGACATTAAGCCAAAATACAAAGGCAAAATCGGGGCACAGATTCTGCACGAGATGCTGATCGGCCCGCACAAGGTCGACACGATGTTCGGCTACCCGGGCGGGGCGATTCTGCCGGTGTTCGATCAACTGTATAAAACCCCGGCCAAGTTCATTCTCAATCGCCATGAGCAGGGTTCCGGCCATTGTGCGGACGGGTACTATCGCGCCACGGGTAAGGTCGGCGTGTGCATCGTCACCAGCGGCCCGGCTGCCACCAACATGGTGACGCCATTGGCCACCGCGCAGTTGGACAGCATCCCGATGGTTGTGATCTGCGGCCAAGTGCCGACGAAAGTAATCGGCAACGATGCCTTCCAGGAAGCCGATGTCACCGGCATCACCCGCCCGTGTACGAAGTGGAATTATCTCGTGAAGGATGTCCGCGAGTTGCCGCGCGTGATCAATGAAGCGTTCATGATTACCACCAGCGGTCGGCCGGGGCCGGTGTTGATCGACTTGCCCAAAGACGTGTCGGCGGGGATGTGCAACGAAGAGGTGGACGACACCCCTCGCGAACACATTCTCAAGCGCCGCCGTGATGCCAATTCGCACCCGGAACATCAAAAGCAGGCGATGGCCGCCGCGGAACTGATCAACAGCAGCGAAAAGCCCGTGCTGTATGTCGGTGGCGGGGCAATCATCGCGGGCGCATCGGAAATGGTCCGCAAGGTCGCCAATAAGGCCAACATTCCCTGCACCACCACGCTGCTGGGTATGGGTGCGTTTGACGAGCATGACCCGAAAGCCCTCTACATGCTCGGCATGCACGGGTCGGCGTTCGCCAATTACGCGGTGCAGGAATGCGATTGCCTGATTGCGGTGGGTGCGCGTTTCGACGATCGCGTGACCGGCAATCTCGCCAGCTTCGCGCCGCACGCCAAGATCATTCATATCGACATCGATCCGAGTTCGATCAGCAAGACGGTCGATGTGGATATCGCCGTCATCGGCGACGCGAAAACATCGCTGGAGTTGATGTACCCGCATCTGGAACACCGTGAGCGAGCCGGCTGGTTTAACCGGATTCAAGCCAACAAGAAGCGGTATCCGTTTCAGTATCTGGACGACAGCAACAAGGCCAAGCCGCAGTATGTGATCGAGGAATTGCATCGCCAGACGAATGGCGACGCGATCATCACCACCGGCGTCGGTCAGCATCAGATGTGGGCCGCCCAGTTTTATCGATGGCGTCACCCGCGCCAGATGATCACCAGCGGCGGGCTCGGCACGATGGGCTATGGCCTGCCTGCCGCGATGGGGGCGGCGCTCGGCTCGCCCGGTCGCACCGTCATCGACATCGACGGCGACGCCAGCTTCCTGATGACCTGCTACGAGTTGGCCACCTGCGCCGAGTACAACATCCCGGTGAAGGTCGCGATTCTGAACAACGATTTCCAGGGCATGATCAAGCAATGGCAGGATCTGTTCTACGACAAGCGCTACAGCCAGAGCAGGATGAAGAACCCCGACTTCGCCAAGATGGCCGAAGCCTTCGGCGTGCGCGGCATCCGCTGCGAGCGCAAGGAAGACGTCGCCAAAACCGTCGAGGCGATGCTGAAGCATGACGGCCCGTGCGTGGTCGATTTCGTGGTCGAGCCGAATGAACATGTGTATCCGATGGTGCCGAGCGGGAAGGGTTTGCATGAGATGGAGTTGGGGACGCTGGCGTGATTGGGAGCGAGGATGGCTCACAAGTACGCCGGTCTACGCGTTGCCGAAATTCTGCGAACCAAGAAGGGCAGTGTGCGATTAGCGCCGCTACCCGTTGGCTCGCCGACATGGTCCGAATTTAAAGCAATGGCTTGGCAGCAGATCGAGGATGGCGCAAAGCGGAATCTGGCGGGATACAAGACAGTCCGCAAGCTCCTCAGCGATCAGAGGTTTGACCGATGATCACCAAAAACGCAAATCTACTTTCGTTCTTGAATGACCTGCGCGGCGGCAAAATCCACTATCGACTCAGTCAGCACCGCGACGACGCGATCATGGTCGAAGTGGCTGTGCCGGGGGAACGATGGGAAGTGGAATTCCTGGACGATGGAACGGTAGAAGCTGAAGCGTTTCGGAGTGATGGCTCGATTCATGATGCGTCGATTTTAGAACGGATCATTCGCAGCCACTCGGATGAGCCAGCCGATAGCACGAGCTGAAGGTTTTGAGCCGCGACGCATCGTCGTGTTTGTGCGGTTTCAAAGGTCATTGACCTGGTGGCGGTAATGCAATTGGCGCATCGACCGGAGGCGTGGCGACGTTACATGAATTAATCGTCCGACCTCGATTAAAATACTCCGCATGTCCGATCGCAAAACAGTCACTCCCGCGCAACGCCAAGCCATCGCACGGCTACTGATCGCGACCCTCCGCGAACGCAAGACGATAGCCACCCCGCCGCAGACGATGATCGAGGCTTCCGTGCCGCGCGCGCGATTCATGCTTTTCGCGCCGCCGCTGGTTCGGGCGATTCTGGATCATCGCAAGACCGTCACCCGCAGGTTGATCTCTCCACAGCCTGCCTCAAGCCATTCGGCGCTTCGGTGTCCCCTGGGCTCGCCGGGCGATCGGATCTGGGTCCGCGAGAAATGGGGGTATCGCGCACAGTTTTTCGATCGACGGGCGGGGAGCCATGGACCCTACGTCTACGCTGCGGATGGGTCGCCGTTGGGGGCGAAGCATCACCCGTGGAAACCCTCGTTGCATATGCCTCGGAAAGCATGTCGACTGGTGTTGAGTATCACGGAGGTTCGATGCGAGCGAGTGACGAAGATTTCAGTGCGGGAAGCGCTGGCGGAGGGATGTCCCGCCGAGCGTTCGCAAGATCCGGTAGGGTGGTTTCGCGAAGTCTGGGATCACTACTACGCGCGGGGTGGGCTGGGTTGGAAATCCAATCCCTGGGTATGGGCCATCGCATTCAACGTTCCGGTTCCCTGCCCGCTTGGTACTCCGAGGGGGGAGGGTTAGGGGTAAGAGGTTTTTCTTCGTTGGATAGAGTGCTTAAAAATAAAAAGCAAGACACCTCACCCTGGCCCTCCCCCCGGGGTACCGGGGGGAGGGGATTGAAAAGACTATGTTGTGGGGACGGGGGTGGTGTCGATCGCGCCGGTGGAGGTGAGGCGGAGCGTAGTCTGGCCGAAGGTCAGCACCACTCGGCCATCGGCAAGGCCGGCGACGGAATCGGGTTCGCCATACCCGGCGATTGTCACCTGGCCCGTGCCGCCGAAACTGAGATCAAGCGTCAAGTCGGCATTATACCGGTAGACATTCAGGGTCGCGGGACCGAATCCGGTGCCGAAAACGCCTCCGAAAATCATCTTTGTACCGGCGGCGAGGATTTTGTTGTCGGGCGTGATTGCCACGTGATCCAGCAGCAACTGGTCGTTCATTCCGGAACCGGTCAAAGCGATGATCGCGCTGAAGGTGCCAATCTGCCCCGTGGATGACAGTACTTCCAGCGACGTCATGCTCCCCGTGTTACGCGAGCCCACCCCGGTTCTTGTTGTGATCTGTAGCAGGGTGGAGCCGTCAGCCCGTGGAGTGATTCGAGTCACCCTGCTGAAACTTCCCGTTCCCGCGATCACCGAGGTACCCGGTGGGGAGCCGCTGTCAGTGGTGAAAGTGATGTCGGGCGATCCGTCCGGGTTGAATCGCGAGACCGAGGCATAGTTTGTCTTCGCTTGCACGTCAAAAAACTGCCCGGCGACAAGCAGCTTTCCATCGGGCTGCGTGGCGGTCACGCCGATAACCGTTTCCGTGCCGAAGTCGTCACCGGTCACCGCTTGGTTCTTGCCGAGGATCACAAAGAATTTGCCGCCGAACAGTGGGGCGGTGATGACTTTGCCTGCCTGTGGCACGAGGCGTACCAGGTAGTTGGCAGCCGGCAGGTTGCCGAAGGAGTAGGTTCCGTTGGCATCGGTGGTGGTGATCGGGTCACCGCCGGCGAAGACACCGATGCCGTTGAGGTCGAGGTAGACCTGTCGCCCGGCCACGCCGGCTTCACCGGGATCGCGAACGCCGTTGACGTTGGCATCGTCATAGACCGTGCCGCCGATCGATCCACCGACGGCCACGGTAGGAACGATGGACACGATCGCGCCGGTCGGGCTGAGAGTCACGATGTTGGCCGCATAGGTGATGATGATCTGCCCGTTGGGTTGGCCGAGTGCATTGACCGGTGAAGCTCCCACGCCTCCCGGCAGGGTTACGACGCCCAACTTGCCGAAGGCTACATCGGTCGATCCATCGGCGTTGTACCGGGTGAGCGTGAACAGTCCCATCGGTGCGGAACCCGCCACGAGCAATTGCCCGTCCGGCAGCGGGAAGTTCGGGGCCCCGATGGCCTGGGTGCCGAAATCATCGCCCGTCACCACTTGGTTCTGCCCCAGTGGCACGAAGTACTTTCCACCGTACAGAGGCATGGAGATGACCAGTCCGCTTTGGGGTACGAGTCGAACGAGATAGTTCTTCGGGGCTAGGTTGACAAAGGCATAGGCTCCGTTGGCGTCGGTGGTGGAGATAGGGTCGCCGGCGGCGAAGACACCGATGCCGTTGAGGTCGAGGTAGACTTGCCGCCCGGTGACGGGGGCTTCACCGGGGTCGCGGAGGCCATTGCCGTTGGCATCGTTGTAGACGGTGCCGCGAATGGATGCACCCGTGGCGACGACGGTGCCATCGCCGGTGTATCGGGTTAGGGTGAGCTGTGAGGCAGGTCCACCGGTGGCCACGATTGTATTGCCGGGACCTTCGGCGATTAAATTGGCCGGGGGTCCGCCCACGACGCTCCCATTGCTGCCGAAGGTTGGGTCCAGTGTGCCATTCGTTTGGTAACGAACAAGACTGGATGATTGCGGTGTTAAAGCATCGAACGATCCTGACACCACGATCTTCCCATCCGGCTGCAAAAGCGCGTCTACAGGACCCAGGTTCGAGCCGAGTGCCCGATCAGTCTCGCCGTTGGTGCCGAATGTAGTATCGAGGCTGCCATCAGTGTTGTAGCGAACCAGCACCGCCTGAACGACATTGGAATTGGACGGCTTTGCATAGCCCGCGGCAATAATCTTCCCGTCGCTCTGAACGGCGACAGCGTTATATTCTGCAGGTGGCCGTACGAAATTCGGCGGAGTGGAGAAGGTGGTAATGCCTGGAACCCCAAATTGACCGATAAAGAAAAATCCACCACTGTGGCCGGAAGATGAACCTACCACCACAACATTGTTCGTCGGTCCCACCGCCACATCGTCAATGTTCAGGTTTCCGTCCTGGCTATCGACAATTTGAACTTGGATGCCGAATGTAACATCGAGCGTTCCATCGGCGTTGTATCGAGCCAGTGCCAGATTCGTCGGCCCCGCACCGTTGCCCACCGCGTTGCCGGCAACGACAATCTTTCCGTTTGCGGCGATGGCGAGCGCGGACGCCTCGTCGTTGAATCCAAAATCGGTGGTGACCACGCCCGTGCGATTGAAGGTAGTGTCGAGGCTGCCGTTGGCGTTGTAGCGGGTGACCAGAAAATCATCGTTCATGGAATTGCCGCTGACCGAACCGGCGACAACGATCTTGCCATCCGATTGCAGGGCTATGTCGGCCACCTTCGTCACGCCGCCCACGTCCGAGGTCAGGCGGCCAAAGTAACCGAAGCTCTTGTCCGGCGAGCCATCGGCGTTGAATCGGGCAATGCTGATATGCCCGAAGAATTGAGCCGCTTCCACCACTTTCCCATCAGGCTGCACCACGACCGCGCTCGCCACCGGCAGTGAAACATCCCTGACGACGCCCCCGTTTCCGAATGTGGGATCGAGTTGCCCGGCAGTGAGCAATCGGCGTGATTCGAGGGATTCCATTCCGCAGCGAACCGCCGCCTCCAACGCGGTCCGTTGTGTGAACGAATGGATGGGAGACTTCGCCTTTTGAAACGATTGCGCGGTTCGCATGATATACCTTCCGCCAAAGAAAGAAGAATTGAACTCGCCGCCCAAGCAGCAGAGTTTGAAAGTGAAATAGGATGGAAAAATAGACCCGTGGGTCCGGTCGACGATCGAAGGGTTTTTTAACAGCGTCAACGAGCTCGGGTGGAGTCGAACAGGTTGAGCTGCACAGGCAGCATAAACATCCCCGACGCAACTTGCAACGAAATTCCGGGAAGGGGCGGAAGCCCGGGGCTGCCGCCCACTGCTATTATTCAAGCGGATCGCTACACCACAGTTCTGTAGAGTTTGCTTCAGTAACCAAAATCGGTCGAACCGGAATGCGTTTCCACGTGCGAAAATTTCCGTCCGCTAAAGCAGACCCTGCCGAATCATTCCCCATGCGGTCCCACAAATTTCTTTTCCATCGATTCCTCTTTTCCGGCGACGCGATGGATGGACAATTCCAGCCGTTCCAGATTGACCGGTTTGATGATGTGTTCGCTGAAACCGGCCTGCTCGCTCTTGCGGATGTCTTCTTCCATGCCGTACCCGCTCATGGCGATGCCTCGGGTGCCGTGGCGCGCCTTGAGTTGTTTCATCAATTCATAGCCGGTCATGTCGGGCAGACCTAGATCGCTGAGGACGAGGTCGAAGACGTGTTCGCCGGCGAGGGTCAGTGCGGCGGTGGCGGTGGCGGCGGTCGTCACGAGATACCCCGAGGCCGTCAACAATCGGCTTAACACCCGGACGGTGTCCGCGTGGTCATCCACCAGCAACAGGCGCAAGGGCTCGGCTTTGCCAGCGTCAGCGCGGGGCGAATCCGTCGACATCGGCACGGCTGGTTCCGAGGGTAATGCGGGTAATTCCACGATGAAGGTGGATCCCCGGTTGAGCCCCTTCGTGTGGGCGCGGATCGAACCTTGATGCTGATCCACCAGCAGTTTGGCAATTGAAAGGCCCAGACCGAGCCCACCGAATTTACGCGTGATGCGAATGTCGCCTTGCTCGAAAGCATCGAAGATTCTCGGCAGCACCTGGGGCGGGATGCCGATTCCCGTATCGCGCACCGTTACGCGTACATCTCCGTTGTCGAGATTTTCCGTGGCGACATAGACATCCCCGCCTTCGGGCGTGAATTTGGTCGCGTTGCAGAGCAGGTTCCAGAACACCTGATGAAGCCGCGATGAATCACCGACCACTTCGCCGGCGCTTTTGTCCAAATCGCAATGCAGGCGGATGTCTTTCAGGTTCAAGTCTGACCGACACATATCGCACACATGTCTCAGGAGTCCGTTGATGTCGAGTCTGTCGAAATCAAGACGCAGCTTGCCGCTGATGATGCGATTGAGGTCCAGCAGGTCGTCGATCAATCGCGTTTCCAATTCCACGTTGAGCCGGATCATTTTCATGTCGGCCCGGACCTCGGGCGGCAGATCAGGGTTCATCTCGTGCGCGGCGGCCATCATCACCACCGGGGTCAGGGGCGTCCGCAGCTCGTGGCTTAGAGCCGCGAGAAACCTGTCTTTCGCGAGATTCGCAGTCTCGGCCTCAGCGCGGGCGGTTCGCTCGGCGGTGAGCAATTGCTCGCGCTCGTCAGTCAATCGCTTTTTTACGCTGATGTCATCGTGCGCCACCACGATGCGAGCCGGACCCGGTGCCTTGATGCGAATAGCCCGCATCAGAAACCATCGCTGCTCGGTGGGGGAGTGACAGGCATACTCCCGCTCGAAACGATCGCGCTTTCCTGCAAGAACTTCCCGGATTCCCGTCGCCACGGCCCAGCCGTCACCGTCATCGGCAAACATTCTCTCGCAGGCGTGGATGTAATTGCTGCCCACCCCGTAGCCCGTGTCCGCAAATTGATTCTCGTCGCCGAATCGTCGCCATGCCTCGTTGACGATCAGAATCGTGCCACATTCGTCGAGGATGGCCACATGATCCGCCAGCGCATCGAGCGATAATCCCAGGAAAAGTTGCGATTCCCGCAAGGCCGCCTCGGCAGTTTCCAGCGCGCCTGGTACAGCGGCGAAAATAGGCTTTCGCAGCCGCAATCCGGGATTGATTTCCACCGCGGAAGGTTCGAACTTTTCGCTCATGGTAGTAGTTATAGCGCATTAAATGGAAAAAGTCGGGGCTAAAAATTGCGGATTTTCGAAGCGGAGTGAGGTGATATCGGCCCGCTTTGCAGCGGGTTCGGTTGAAATATGATGGCATCGTCCGCTTGAGGTGATGCGGTGGAAACGGACTCTGGAGGGCGGTCGTCCTCGACCGCTGAAGCAGCGGCAGGGGACTGCCGCCCTCCAGCCGGATTTTTACAACCCCGTCTCATTCACCGCGACCCCGTGTGCCTTCAGCGTGTTGATCTGAACCAGTTTCGCCGACTGCGGATCCTCCACGATATCGCTGTGACACACCGCCTTCGCCCCCTTGTGCGCCAACTTGTGAATCTCGTCCTGGCTCAACACCCCGCGCTTGTGCAGCACTTGCGCGCCTGCCTCGTTCACTCCGGGTGAAGCAGTCGCTTTTTTCTCCGGCTGGCTCTCCTCATCCTTGCCGCTGTAGAACTCGACGATCTCCTTGCTGATCCGCACCGAGCACCAATCGTGCCCGCACATCGCGCAGAAGTCCGTGTCTACTTCCAAATCCTCATCGTGATAGGCGCGGGCCAGATCGGGATCGAACGACAGGTCGAAATGCTTCTGCCAGTTTAAGGCCGCGCGGGCTTTGGTGAGTTCATCATCGCGATCGCGGCTGCCGGGAATGCCGAGCGCCACATCCGCCGCATGGGCCGCGATTTTGTACGCGACACATCCCTGCTTCACATCATCCTTCTTCGGCAATCCCAGATGCTCCTTCGGCGTGACATAGCACAACATGCTCGCCCCGTGATACGCCGCCGACGTCGCCCCGATGCAACTGGTGATGTGATCGTACCCCGGAAAAATATCCGTCACCAAAGGCCCCAGCACATAGAACGGGGCCCCGTGACACAGCTTCCGCTGCAACTTCATGTTGTACTCAATCTGATCGAACGGCACATGCCCCGGCCCCTCGACCATCACCTGCACGCCCTTCGCCCAGGCCCGCTCGGTCAACTCACCCAGCGTCGCCAACTCGCGCAGCTGCGCCTCATCGGTCGCATCCGCCAACCCGCCCGGTCGCAATCCATCGCCGAGTGAGAAGCTCACATCGTACTCGCGCATCAGGTCGCAGATGTCGTCGAATATCTCGTACATCGGGTTCTGCTTATTGTGATGGATCATCCACTTGGCCAGCAGCGATCCGCCCCGGCTGACGATCCCGATCAACCGCTTTCGCACAAACGGCAAATGCTCTTTCAGCACTCCCGCGTGAATCGTAAAATAATCCACCCCCTGCTTGGCCTGCTTCTCCAACTCCTTCAAAATCGTCGCATAATTCAGGTCTTCGATCGCCTTCCCGAGGATCATCGAATAGATCGGCACCGTCCCGATGGGTACCGTCGAGTTCCGCACGATCGCCTCGCGGCAGGCATCCAGATCGCCGCCGGTCGATAGATCCATCACCGTGTCTGCGCCCCATTTTTCCGCCCATTGCAGCTTCTCGACCTCTTCATCCGTTCCCGATGAAACCGGCGATGCGCCCATGTTGGCGTTGATCTTCGTCAGGCTCGCCCGGCCAATCGCCATCGGTTCGAGCTTGTGGCTAAGGTGAACTTTGTTGGCCGGGATGATCATCCGCCCCGTTGCCACTTCCACCCGGATTTGCTCGGAGGTCAGATGCGGCTCGCGCAGCGCCACGCGCTTCATCTCTGCGCTGATGTTCCCGGTTCGCGCCTCCTCCAACTGCGTCTTCCCCTCCCGATCGCGCGCGGCGGCGAAATCCATCGCCGTGATCTCCGATACCCCCGGCATCCCCGGCGTATCGGGCGAACTGAACGTGTACGCCGTCCCCACCCGCCCCGCGCGGGCGAACGAACCGGGGGAGGTGCCCTGCCTCTCGGTGGAAGGATTCCCACCCAGCGGGGGCAGCGCGAATGAATCCTCACGAAGCGTGGTGTGCGACATCGAAAATCCTCAAAGTTGGGTTTGATCCGCGGATCGCAGGGTGGGAATGAAAGACGTGCCGCGCCGGCGAGGTCGTTCGCTTCCCTACGCCGGTAATGCCGGATCAGGTTCTAAGGGTATCATCTCAGTCCCGGTAGGCCGGGACACCCCTAGCGAATGGCTACTATTGTAGGACGGGGTGCGGGGGTTCGCAATGCGTTATCATTCGGCGATGGGCCCTCGCAAGCCGTTCATTTTTACCGCCGTACACGCCGAGGCGAAAGCGATCGGTCGGGCGTTGCGCGATAGGGGGATGAACTCCTCCGTTGAAATCCGGGTGATCGGCATTCGTGCGAAACATTTGCCGGCCGATATGACCTCATCAACGACGCGCGGGATCATCATGGC
This sequence comes from Humisphaera sp., assembly GCA_025351525.1. Taxonomy (GTDB): domain Bacteria; phylum Planctomycetota; class Phycisphaerae; order Tepidisphaerales; family Tepidisphaeraceae; genus JANXVV01. Next base: position 11,212 of record JANXVV010000026.1, read on the forward strand.
CGGTTTCGCCGGCGCGTTGGAGGCAAGCCTTCGGATCGGCGATGTCGTTGTCGCGGGATTGCCTTCGCACCACGTCATCGACGGCGGATTTCGCGAAGGTCTGATTCACACGTCCGCTGAAATGGTCGCCACGCCGGCGAAAAAATCGGAGTTATTTGCCATGACCGGCGCGATGGCCGTCGATATGGAAGGGGAGCGGGTTCGACCATTTGCGGAATCGCTTGGCGTCCCGTTTCTTCATGTCCGCGCGATCAGCGACATCGCGACCGATGAACTGGATCCGGCGGTGTTGGATTTTATAGACGACAGAGGCCGGGTGCGGCCCTTCGCACTCGCGTGGGGATTGGTGCGGCGACCGGGCCTGATCCTGAAACTTGCGCGACTGGGAATGAATGCGCGTGCGGCGGGCAAGCGTTTGGGGGAAGTGGTGGCAAAATTGGTGGGATCGGATTTATTCGCAGATTGATTTGAGATCGATGTCGGGAAGACCCGCATTTTGTTTAGCCGCGACGCGGAGCGGAGCGTTTTTGCAGGGCCGAGAAAGCGTTCCGCTGCGCGTCGCGGCTAACCGGGGTGCTGAAGTTTCGCCGATCCGTTGTGTGTGTCTCGCTAGACGACGGAGATATGTTCCACCGCTTCCCTGGCTCGTTCGATCTTCTCCGGGCTGATTCCCGAATCGCATTGAATCGTGGTGGTGACGGAGGTGCCGGAGGTGGTTTCGATCGCTCGGACATGAAGCCGGCCACTGCCGTCGAGCGTGAAGGTGACTTCGACCGGCGAACCTTTGGGCAGGTCTGCGGGTAGATCTGTGATACGGCAGGTGCCGAGCATCGTGCATTCATCGACGTACATCGACTCTCCTTCGAGAATGCGAATGACCACTTCCGGTTGGCGGTCTTTCATCGTCCCATACACTTTGGTGGCGCTGGCCGGCAGGGGGGAGTTGCGCGGGATGAGGATCGATTTACCGCGACCGCCAAGCGCGCGGGTGACGATCACGCCGAGGCTGTGCGCGTTCACATCCGTCTTCTTCACGCGGCGAAGCGTTTTGCGGACCGCCGGGTCGAAGTGGGCGGTGGGGTCGCCGCTGATTTGCAGGTCGATCGTTTCATCGGACAACACCGCCTGCAGCAACGCATCGCGTGCGGCTTCATCGGGTTCGGGCTCCTGCGCCAGCGAATCATCATCCCAATCATCGGGGTGGTGCATCGCGCCGTTGGCGGTGTGATTTTCATCCCCGCCTTGTATGTCGGCGAAGGGATCCTGAGCCGGGGGCTCTTCAACATTGGAAGGCTCGATGGGATCGGGTGCCATTTGGGGCATCGGGGTTTGTGCGATCGGTCGGGCCGTCGGTCTCACACGGCCGTTGGAATGATTCTGCCAAAGGTCGACCGCCTTGATTGCCGCGTGGATGGCCGCGCCGTGGGCCACGGCTTCACCGGGAGGCAGCGAGCAATTCGGGGCCTTTCCGGTGACATCCTGAAGCATGGCCAGCACCATCGGCATGCGCGATGAACCGCCGACGGCCAGCACTTCGTGCACCTGGCTCCAGATCAAACCCGCCTCGTGAATCACCATGGCGACGCGCTGTCGGGTGCGCTCGAGCAGCGGCGCGGTCATCTTTTCAAATTCTTCGCGGGTCAATTCCAGGGGCAATGTCTGACCGGCGTGGGTCACCATCAATCGCGTGCGGGGCAGGCGGGAGAGATCTTTTTTCGCTTCCTCCGCCGCGAGTACCAGGTGTTGAAAACTGTGCGGATCTTTGCGAGGGTCGCTGCGATATTTCTTTTTGAACAGTCGGCAGGCCCAGTTGACGATGCACTCATCCCACTCGCGCCCCCCGAGTTTGGCATCGCCATCCGTCGCCAGAACGGTCAGATCATCCCCGGCGATCCGCAGAATGGTCACGTCAAACGTTCCACCGCCCAGATCGTAGACCACCGCAATGTGCGGGGCGGTGGTGGCGATGGCCCGGCCAATGACATCGTCAGGCCGACCGCCATTGCTGACGAAATCGCGGAAGGCATACGCCAGGGCGGCGGCGGTCGGTTCATTCAAAATATCGATGACCCGCAACCCGGCAATCTCACCGGCGGCGGCGGTGGCACGGCGGCATTTCTCGTCGAAATACGCCGGCACGGTGATAACCGCGCCCGCCACCGGGCCGATTCGCCGTTCGGCGTCCTGCTTCAGTTTTTTGAGGATCAACGCGCTGATGCTCGGCGGGGAATAAAAGCGGAAGTTGATCCGCTTGTGATATTGAGCCTCGCCCATATCCCGTTTGACGTAATCCGCCACCAGATCGGGCACCACGAGCGCGGCGCGCTTTGCCTCTCGTCCCACCACGCATTCCCCGGTGGGCTCGAAAAGAACGACGGAGGGCGTCGTCGTCTCATCTTCGGAATTGGTGATGGTCACGGGCGTACCGTGGGCATCCAGCCATGCCATGGCCGAATATGTGGTGCCTAAATCTATTCCGATATATCGCGGGCCGCCTGCCTGTAACGCCATGAGCGCGTGCTCCTGTGATACACCCACGAACCACTGACGATAAACTCACGGCAAGGCGATCGTCCCTCAACGCATCGCTGACCCGCAAGCCATCTTTCTTTCCCGAGCGATCGGGATGAACATCCATCACGGTCGCTCAGAAACCTTCACTTTTATAGAGCCGCATTGTAACCTGCCCGCGACCCGCCGCAAACGCTATTTGTCCTGATTTACTGATTGACGTAAATTATTTAGCCGTCTCGCTTGCGAGGCGCGTCTGGCG
>JANXVV010000103.1 GCA_025351525.1 Humisphaera sp.
AAAGACACAGGCCTCGGAGTACCGCGACCTGTGGCACCCACCTTAGACGCCGAAGTCATTGTAGCCCTTTTCCTTAGGCATGGATGGATTGCCAAATCGTGTTTCTGATATCGGTAAAGGGCCACCATTTTTGCGCGTCACTACTGGATATCTTTCAGTGTGTCCGATACAAGTAGTCGTGACGGCATGGATGCCGTCGCCGTAACACTGCTGTTTGGGGTTTACATCGATCGAAGGAGCCACGGATGGCCGGCTTTCAATCCTTCCTATATTCAGGCATCGGATGCACGCTGGGAACTCTTTTCCTGGTCGGTTGCCAATCGCAAACTTCCTTGGTGGGTGAACTGCCCTCTCCCAATTTCAGCGGTCCGGTGGCGGTGCAACCTGCGGCCCGACCCTTGCCGCCGATCGTTAAAATTCAACCCGTTGCGCCTGTGAAAGTCACCCCGCCCAAGGTTGCGGTTGCCGGGGTGCCGCGAGGCTGGGTGCCGCCGGTGGCCGCTCGATCCTGGCAGGCGATCGTGATCCATCACAGTGCCACGCCGGTGGGGGGAGCCGCGAGGTTCGATCGGGAGCACAAGGAAAAAGGGTGGGATGAACTCGGCTATGATTTCGTCGTCGGCAACGGCACCGATACGGGGGATGGCCAGATCGAAGTGGGCTCGCGCTGGACCAAGCAGAAGATCGGCGCGCACGCCAAAACCCCGGACAACTGGTTCAACGAACACGGCATCGGCATCTGCCTCGTCGGTAACTTCGACGGCGGCCGTCCGACCCCGGCCCAAATGCGGTCGCTCGCGAAACTCGTGGCGTACATGATGCGGACCTACCATATCCCCGCCGACCACATCGTCGGACACGGCGACACCAAAGCCACCGATTGCCCTGGCCGTCTATTGAACGTTGCCGATGTGCGTCAGATGGCGGCGCAGATTCTGGTGGCCGAAGGTGTATCGCCCGCCGGGAATCCCCGCACGGCGTCCAGCCGGGAGATGTTGACGGATGTTAAGGAAAAGTAGGGTGGGGGGCAATGATCTTCGCGGCAAAAAAATGGGCACGCGTTGGTACCGCCGTTAAAAGATACTCGCGTTTAATGAGTGGCTGAATAATAGAGTGCGCAATACTTGGCGGACCGTTCTACCAAGTGATCTTGTGAGTGCGACGGAACGCCCGTGAAGATGCCCTATGTTGCCGGGCTGGATACCGAAGCCTTCGAGACTGCGCTTGGAGATAGAGGGCTCGTTCGCCGGGTGAGAAATGGCCTGCGGTGCGGAACCTCCACGCCTACCGAACGTCGAGGCTGATCGACTCGACGATGCCCGTGACCTCAGCGAGCTCGACCTTCGATGCAGAATCACCGGGCTGCAAATTTGTATTCTGATCGAATAAGAAACGCGTGCCTTCGGCACTGCCGCTAAACAAGGCTCGCGTTCAAGGAAGGGCGAGCGGATCGTCAGGTTTTCGTCGTCGGCGCGGGGGCTTCGACGAAGTTCTTGTCCGCCGGATAAAGTTTGGGCCTTCCCTCCAGTTTTTTTTAAATCCGCGTTCTTCAAACTCACGGCGGCGGCGATGTCGGCATGGGGGAAGGGGACCGGAAAGCAAGATGCGATGACCTTGGCCACAATCAGCCAATATCAAATTCATTTGCAATTCCTCCTATTACTATGGTAATAGTAGAATTGCGTTGACAACTGGATTAAACGCCGTAATATCACTCGTTCATGAACCGCAATCGTACTCTTCAATCTCTATTCCCTTCCCTTTCGTCCGAAGCAGTCTCGTGCGCCTGTTTCTGTTGAACCCATCAACCGTTGCACCCTTGTAAGTCGGCGGCGTTCCGCCCCGATTTTCCCATCAATCGAATTCACTTAACCGCGCAGCCCCGCCGTAAGTCCACTTTTGACTGCGGGTCGAATTGGTAGGCACTGCGCCACTCATTGGTTAGCTGACAGGAGATTCTCCATGCGCCCTATTTCCCTTCCATTTTCCATCCTTTCAAAAAATTCCAATCGACGAGCGCTGCTCTGGGCGGCTTCGCGGTTGGCTGTCGGAAGTTTTGCGATTTCCGCCCACGCGGCGGAACCCGTCGACGCTCCGGCGGGATCGATCACTTCTGCCAAGACTCCCCTCTCCAACCAGGATTTAGCAAACAAAGTCGACGCGTTGGAGGCCGAGGTCAAGCAGTTGCGCGCGGCGCAAGTGAAGCCCACCGACACGCGCGATGTCGACACCGTGGTGGCCGCGGTGTTGCAGGATGCCGGACGGCATACGCTGAACTTGCCGCCGGGAGGCAGCTCGGGACACGATCTGGACAAGGGCTTTTTCATCCGCAGCGATGATGGCCGATTCGCTCTATATCCCGAGCTGCTCTTTCAATTTCGCGGCGCGGTGAATCATCGCCGGGCCGCCAAAGCGGGCGGCGATGCCAGCACCGAAAACGGGTTCGAGATTCGCCGTGCCAAGTTCGGTTTCTATGGGACCGCCTTCGATCCGGATTTCAGTTACCGGTTCCTGTGGCAGGATGCCGTGTCCGGTGGAACGCCGGCGCTCCAATATGCCTGGGGTCAGTATCTTTTCGCGCATGGCATCGGCAAAGGTGACCTGGGCATTCGCGTCGGGCAGTTTAAGGACGTGGTTTTCAAGGAGGAGACGACGCCCGATCGCGCTCAACTGTTGGCCGAGCGATCGCTGGTCAACAGTCTGCTGGGCGGGGTGGCCTTGGGGTCGGAGGTCAACGGCGTCGATCTGCTCTACACCGGAAATGATTCACCGCTTCACGCCGACCTGTTGCTGCACGATGGGCTCAAGCGGGCCAACACCTCGTTCGACAATGAACAGCCGGTGACGACGACAAATGCAAAAGGCGTGACAACGACGAAGAACGTTTCGACCAACTTCGGTGTTGCCGGCAGGGTGGATTACAAGCTGTTTGGCCGCTGGGGCGACGGCGACGATTTCACCGGAGTGTGGGGCCGTGAAAATCTGCTGGTCGTCGGCGGTGGCGTGGACTTCACCCAGGCCGATCACAACAACATCGTGCATTGGACGGCGGATGTGCAGTACCAACTGCTCCATCGCCTCTCCCTTTTCGCGGCGGTCTACGGCAACCACACGGAATTCCGCAACCAGGCCGGCCCCACCGATCGCAACGATATCGGCGCGCAAGTCGAAGCCGGATACTTCCTCACTCGGTCGATCCAACCGATCGTGCGTTATTCCGTCACCCAACTGGACCGGAATTTCAAAGTCGGCGGCAGCGGCACCTTTCACGAAATCGCCGGCGGCGTGAACTGGTTCTTAGGCAAAGACGGCGCGCTCGGCAATCGCGCCAAGGTGACGGTGGATGTCACCTACCTGCCCGATGGAACCCCCGTCTTCGCCGGCGGTGATTTTCTGGCCAGCCCTAACAAGAAAGAGGAGATCGTGCTTCGGGCCCAATTGCAACTTTCGTTGTAGGGCGAACAAAAGCGGCGCGCAGAGACGCTAAGAATGCAGAGGGCGCAAAGGAAAACGCAAAGAATAAATTTAATGAATTACGCTTTGCAATTTCAAAAAATCAGGAGTGAACATTTGTAGGGTCATTCATGCTTTGCGCCTTTGCAATCTTTGCCCCATTGCGCCCGCCTTTGAATCCGTCAAGTCGATCTACGGAACCGGTTGCGATGTTGCCGGTTGGGTTGTCGGAGCGAACAAGGTCTGGCGGTTCAACAATCCCAGCGCCGAAAGCAGATTCACCTGGGACTGATTGTATCGCACCACCGCACTCGCATAGCGCAGGCGGGCGGTGTTCACTTCATCTTCAGCCTGCAAGACATCGAGCAGAAGCATCGTACCTGCTTTCAGATTGGACTCGGCCAGTCGCAGCGCTTCCTGAGCCGAGTCCACCTGTTCGCGGGCGATCGGGATGAGCGCGGCGTGGGTCAGACTGCCCTGTTGTGCCGTGACCACCTGCACGCGTACCCGCTCTAATTCTCGCTCCACGTCGACCGCGGCGGACCGGACGTTGGCGTCAGCCGTCTTGACGTGGCCGAAGGTCGACAACCCCAGTGCGAAACCGGCGCTGGCCGAGGCGCGCTGGGTGCCGCGCGGGTGGAAATCGCGGCCGCGCAGTTCGGTGCCGAGTGCGCCGACCGAATACGCCGACTGCAATTGCGGCCCGAGTCCGCCCCAGACCGACGCACCGTGATCGGCTTCCACGCTCGCCAGCAAAGTGCGGGCGGACATCAGATCGGGCCGGTAGCGGACCGCGAGACCGAGCAACTGATCGATCGAAAAATCCTCCCGCACCAGGGTGGTCTGCGCGATCTCATCCGGGCCGGGCACGAGCGTCACCACCGGATCGAGTTGGAGTGTGGTGGATAGCGCGAGCGACGCCAGATAGAAACCGTTGACGGCCACCAGCAGATCCTGCCGACGCCCGGCGAGGAAGGCGCGGGAGCGCATTTCATCGGCGGCCAACGCGGTGCCGGCGCGGGTGCGCAGGGCGGTCAACCGCAGCGATTCTTCGGCTTCTCCCGACGCCTGCCGTGCGGCGGCCACCTGGGCCTGGGTCAGCACCAGATCGTAATACTGCACCGCCGCTGTGCGGAGCGAATCCAGTTGCACGGCTTCTTCCTGCTGCCCGGACGCTTCAACCCGACGCCGCGACGCAATGATGTCGTACACCACCTGACCGGGATTCAAAATCCATTGGACCGTGATCGCGGGAAGCAGATTGTTGAAATGGGTCAGCACGAGGTTGCCGCCGCCAAGCTGGTTCACACCATTGACGTGCTGGTACAGGATCGACGGCGCGATGACCGGGAAAATCGCTTCAATGCTGCTTTCATATCGCCCGCGCGCGGCCTCGACCCGTTGGCGGGCCTGCTGAATATCGAGGTTCCTCGACATCACGACCCGCGCCACCGATTCCAGATCGACCGCCAGCAGTTCGCGGTACATGGGCCGGATTTCCGCTCCGCCGAGTTCCAGCAATCCGGCCGGTTGAGTGGACGGCGCGACGGACGGCGGGGGCGATCGACGAACAGGTGTCTCCGCGCAACCCGCGATGGCGAGAACAAGAAACGTCACCCTCGGAATCGCGCGCGAAATTTGGCAGGTCATGTTCTTCCCTTTGATTGGAAAACCTAAACGTGGCATGGACTACCAGCCCATGTTTTTTAATTCAAAAACATGGGCTGGTAGCCCATGCTACGCGGAGGTTTTAGCGATCGTGTATTCAATCATTTCGCCGCGCTCACCGGAGCATTTGCAACCGGCGTCAAGGTCACTTGGGCATACATCCCCGGCCTCAACGTTTCATTTGGATTTTCCAGATCGATCTCCGCCCGCATGGTGCGCGTTGCCGGATCGAGCGCGGTGGCGATGCGGGTCACGGTGCCGTGAAGGGTCTGCCCGGCCAGCCCGTACAGTTTGATCTCCGCCGCGATGCCGGGCCGGATGCCGGACGCGCTTGCCTCGGGAACGTCGCAGTAGATTCGCACGATGTCCACCTTCTGGCAGGTGAACAGCGGCGTCGTTCGGGCGGTCAGGGCGGCTTGGGCCAGGTCGCCGAGGTTGACCATCCGGCGGGTGATGACCCCATCGAACGGGGCGATGATTTTCGTGTATTGAAGCAGCACCCGCAGCCGCTGCACCTCGGCGGCGGCCACGATCTGTTGCGCCGCCGCCACGGCCCGATTGGCCTGGGCGGTGAGGATATCCGCATCTGCCGCCGCGATTTTCGCCTGCCCGACCTCCACCCCCGCACTCGCCACCTGGGCCTTGCCGCGCGTTTCATCCAGTAGCTGAACCGTGACGGCCTTGCCCGCGAACAATTCTTCCTGCCGCTGAAGCGTCGCCTGCATCAGCTTCTGATCCGCCTCCATGCCCGCCAATTGCTTGCGGGCCACCTGTGCCGCCGCCTGAAACTGATGCACCGAGGCATCGGCGGCCTTCACCATTTCCTGGCGGGCCGCCGCCATCGCTTCGGCTCCAAGCAATTGCTGCTGCAATTCAGGGTTGTCGATGACCGCTAAAATCTGACCTTTGATGACGTGATCCCCGATGTCCGCCGCGACCTCCAAAACGTAACCCGATTCCTTTGCGAACAGATCGGCGGTGTAATAGGCGGCAACACTTCCCGGCGCGATGATCGAACCGACGGCTGCGGGTTGTGTCGAAGCCACCGGTGGTGTTTGCGCTGACGATAGCAGTGTGCCTGACAGCAGCGTCGCCGTCAGAACGGCGCGAAAAATTTGGCGGGTAAGAGGTGGCATGGGCGTCTCGCCCATGCTTTTTAGGCAGGCAATGCACGGGCGGGACGCCCATGCCACCTGTTTTTCAAAGATACGGTTACAGGACTTCATGCAGGAACTCCACATTTTCACGAGATGAATTTCCGACGGTCTCGGCCCGGTCTTCCACATCCCCGCGATCCTCCGGATGCAGCGACGCGCTTTTTCGCGTCTTTTCTCGCTGAAGCATTGCGAATATCGCCGGCAGAATGAACAGCGTCGCGAGTGTCGCGCCGATCAGTCCGCCGATCACCGCACGGCCCAGCGGCGCGGTCTGCGATCCGCCCTCGCCCAACCCGGCGGCCATGGGGATCATTCCGGCGATCATCGCAAAGCTGGTCATCAGGATCGGGCGCAGGCGGCCCGATGCGCCCTCGGCGGCGGCGTCGGAAACACGCTTTCCCTGCACGCGGGATTGCTCGGCGAACGTGATCAGCAGGATCGCGTTCGCCACCGCCACACCGATCGCCATGATCGCCCCCATGAACGATTGAATGTTCAATGTCGTGTGAGTGATCCATAGCGCGATCGCCACGCCTGCGATCACTGCCGGGATCGTCAGGATCACCGCCAACGACAGTCGAAACGATTGGAAGTTCGCCGCCAGCAGCAGGTAGATCACGATGATCGCCACGCCCAAACCCATCTGCAAACCGCCGAACATCTGCCGCATCGGCACCACCTGGCCGCGCAGCGCCACGGTCACTCCCGGCGGTGGGGTGCCCACTTTCTGCAGCACGTCCGACACCCGATCGGCGGCCTTTCCCAAATCTTCCCCGTACAGATTCGCCCCCAGCGTCAGCATCCGCTGCATGTTATACCGATCGTATTCACCGAGCACTTTCCCTTCAGTCACCTCGGCGACGTTGCGAAGACTGATCTGGCCTTCCAGCCCGCGGGCGATGGGAATGTTCCTCACCTCTTCCAGTGAATTCATCCGCTCGCGCGGCACCTCGACCTGCACCTGATACCCGACCCCGCTCTTGGGATCGGCCCAGAAATTCGGGGCGGTGAATCGGCTCGAAGATGTCGCCTCCGTCAGCGATCGGCCAATCTGATCGGCGGTCACCCCCATCATGCCCGCCAGACGCCGGTCGATGTCCACCTTCACCGCCGGATAGTCCAGTTCCTGCACAAACTCCAGATCGCGCAGCGAGGCGATGGGCGACAACTCACTTTTCAATCGCTGTGCGAATTGACGATTGTTGGCGAGGTTCGGCCCGCTCACGGCCACCTCGATCGGCGTGGGGGCGCCGAAACTCATCACACGGCTGACGATGTCGCTCGGCTCAAAACTGAACCGCACCCCGGGCAATTCCATCGGCAGCGAGTGCCGTAATTTTTCCTGCAATTCCGCGATCCGCACGTTCGCGGTGCGCTTGAGCTGAACCTGAATCACCGCCTCTTCCGAGCCGCTGGTCCAGAGATAAATCGTGTTGATCGGATACGCCGGGTTTTGCACGCCGACGTAGCCCAGGGTGATCTCAACATTCTCCGGCCCCACCTCGCGACCGATCAATTCCAATGTTTTGGCGGCGAGCTTTTCAGTGACCTCGATCCGCGTGCCGGCGGGCGCGCGCAGCCGCAATTCAAACTGACCGGCATCGACGACCGGAAAAATCTCCCGGCCCAGAGTGCGCCCGATGAAGTAGATGCACAACCCCGTCGCCAACAGATAGACCGGCACGAGCAGCACGCGCACTCGGATCATCGCGGCAGTGAACCCGCGATACCTTTCCCGGAATCGGTCGAACGCCGACCGCTTTGAAGTGCGATGGCTTTCCGCCCCCGTCCGCAGCATCCAGATCGACAGCACCGGCACCAGCGTGCTCGAAAGCAGATAGGAGGCGACCATCGCCATGCCCACCGCCAGGGCCAGCGGGACGAATAGATTGTGCGCCGGTCCCTCCATGAAAAACGCCGGGATAAAAACCGCCAGCACGCAGAGCATCGCCAGGAATCGGGGCACCGTGGTTTCGGTGGTGGCGTCGAGCGCCGCGCGATGCAGCGTGTGGCCGCGGGCCAGGTGGGCGTGGATATTTTCAAGGGTGACGGTGGCCTCATCGACTAGAATGCCCACCGCCAGCGCCATGCCGCCCAACGTCATCAGATTGACCGTCTGCCCGGTCGCCCACAGCACCACCGAGGCGGCGACAATCGCCAGCGGGATGTTCAGGACGACAACCAACGCGCTGCGCCAATCGCGCAGAAAAAGTAGCACCATCAGCCCCGTCAGCACCGCGCCCAGCATCCCTTCCTGCGTCAGCCCGCGGATGGCCCGGGTGACATAGGGGCTTTGATCGAATTGATAGCTGACCTTCACGCCCGGCGGCAGCACGGCCTGAAACTTCGGCAGGCTTTCTTTGACCAGATTCACCACGCTCAAAGTCGAGGCATCCGCGCGCTTGGTGACCGGGATGTAAACCGTCCGCCGACCGTTCACGATCGCATATCCCGCCTGAATATCCGACGAATCCTCGACGGTGCCGATGTCGCGGATAAAAATCGTCCGCGTTCCATCGGCCCGGATCGGCACATCGCCCAGGCCCGTCACATCGGCCACGACTGAATTCACCGGCACCATCGGCATCATGTCGCCGAAGCGCACGTTGCCTGAAGGGCTGATCGTGTTCCCCTTGCCGATCGCGGTCACCACCTCTTCGGGGCTCATGTTCAACGCCCGCAATCGATCGGGATCCACATGCACCACCACCGCCCGCGGACTGCCCCCGAACGGCGGCGGAGCCGATACCCCGGAGAGCGTGGCGAACAATGGCCGCACCCGAAAGAGCGCCGCATCCTGAAGATCCTTCAGCCCCAATTTCCCCGTCTCATCCGAAAAAACCAGGTTCCCCACCGGTACGCTTCCCGCGTCGAACCGCATCACGAACGGCGGAACCGTGCCCACCGGCATGAACGCGCGGGCCCGGTTGACATACGAAACCGTCTCCGCCATCGCCCGCGACATATCCGTGCCGGGATGAAACTGCAGCTTGATGAGAGCCGCCCCTTGAATGCTTTTGGATTCGACGTGCTCGATGCCGTTGATGTAGAGGAAATGGTACTCGTAATAGTTGACGAGAAACCCCTCCATCTGGGCCGGGTCCATCCCGCCATAGGGTTGGGCGACATAGAGGACCGGCACCCCCAAATCCGGAAAAACATCGCGCGGCATGCGGGCGATCGCCAGCACCCCCGCCAACATCAAAGCCAGCACCCCGACAAGAATCGTCACCGGACGGCGAAGGGCGAAGGTGACCAGGTTCATTTAAGTGTGAATATACCGCTTCGGTGGTGAACTGACAAAAATGGATGTTGAGAAGGTGACAGGTTCATAGACGTGCCATCTTCCATCGCATTTTTTTTAGCGGCTGTGCCGAAGGCACGCGTTCTTCGGAGTAGAAAAAAAACGCGTGCCTTCGG
>JANXVV010000168.1 GCA_025351525.1 Humisphaera sp.
GGGACGCCCATGCCACCTCATTTGAGATGGCTTCCGGCCTGAACAATTCGCAGTCGACACCGAACGGAATAATGTGGATCGGCATGCCGGGCGGGCAGTATTTCGCCGTCACCTCCGCCAGAAATTTTGTCGTGGCGGTGACGACCGCCGACTTCGCCAATATCGCCCGCACGCCCGCTTTGTGCTTTTCAGACAGGGGAAACTCAGGACTTTCGGTCACTTCGCTGCCCCATGTGGAGGTGATCAATCGGTCGGCAACCGAATCAAAATAGAAATGATTCCGTCCCCCGCCATCCGGATAATGCACGTGAACGATGTCCGGTGCGAACTCGGCGAGTTGTTTTTTCCAGGCGCGATAATCGATGTGAAGATGCAAGCCTTTGAGTTGGTGATACCAGCGACGGCTAGCCGGGAAGCGTCGCGTGTCGATTCCTGCGATGGTGTCCTCCACCGGGGAAATCACGCGCACGATCATACCGATGTTTTGGAAATAACGCGCCCAGCGGGCGGTGTGGGCGGAATTGGCGTGGGCCACCATCAACAGACGGCGGGTGGTCAGTTCCGGCAGCGATTTGCGAACGGAACTTGAATCGCTCATTTTTGATTCCGAAGGCGGGGAAAACGTGGCCCTCCGGGCCACCGCTAAACAAATTTTGATCATCCTTGAGAACTAGAGGCGTTGCTCTTCCACTTTCTTATGCTTTACCGCGCCTCGCTGAAGACTGCCTAGCATCCGTACCATTCTCGCATACGCGCTACCGATCCACTGCGGTTGCCTTCGCATGGCGCTGCCTACTTTGAAGCGGAAACTCGACGGTGCCAATTCATGTTTCAGCAGATGAGCCAACCCGTTCACCTGCTTTTTTTCGCGGAGAAGCTGTTCCTGCAACAATTCCAGTTCCGCGCGCAAGCGCCGAATCTGCTCGGCACGCGCGTTGTTTTCGTGTACATCGGGCAAATGTTTTAAGATCAGTTTGGCCTTGTCGGCGATCGCGCGGGAATTATCCTTGACCATATTCTGCGGGTGGTCACGGCAACAGGTCAGCCCTTCGAGGCAGTACGCAAAATCGTACTTTTTCCCAAGGCGATACCACATGTCCCAGTCTTCACCGATATGCAGATCCTCATCGAACGGCCCAACCTCATCGATGGCCGACCGTCGCATCATGATGCAGGGCGTGCCGGTGGGCATGTAATCCATGATCCCGGGAAACGGATGTGGCAACAGCGCCTCGCGCGGCTGCGGGGGCAGTCCGGTGGGCCGTTCACCCGTCAATCGATCTTCGGTGTCGATGCAGAGGTACCCGCCGAAAGCCATGCCCGCGGTGGGATAGGTGTTGAGAAGGCGCAGCATGGTGGACAGGAATGCGGGCTTCCACAGATCATCGCTGTCGAGACAGGCGATGTATTTACCGGCGGCAAGATTCAAGCCGGCGTTGCGGGCGCGGGCGGGACCGCCGTTGGTTTGTTTGACGTAAGTGAGTTCGATGCCGTGCGAGGACATGAATGCTTTTTGCTCGGGGATCAGGTCGGCGGTGTTGTCCCTGCTGCCATCGTCGATCACGATCGCCTCGATCGGGCGATAGTCCTGCTCGGCGACGCTCTTTAGCGCGCGCGGCAGGTAGCGGGCGCGGTTGTAGGTCGGGAGGATGGCGGTGATCAGATCGGGCATCCTGCCTCCTCGTTTGGCGGTGGCCCGGAGGGCCGCGCTTCTTCGTCACTCAAAAACCAAAACCCTCTTTTCATACAGCCACCGCCGGGACACCATCCTCAATCTTCCGGGACCGCAGCGATTCATTCATCCATTGTTCGAGTAATTTCACTTCGTGCATGAGCGAAAATTCCGTCTCCGCTTTATGCCTCGCCGCACGGGCCATGACGGCATGGTCGGCTGGTGAAAGATCCATCATTTTCTCCATGCCTTCCGCCAGTGCCGCCGCATCATCCGGCTTGACGAGATAGCCGGTGCCGGGCGATACAGTTTCATGCAGCCCGATCAATTGCGTCGACAGCGCCGGCAACCCGCAGGCCATGCCTTCGCGCAACGCCAGCGGCATCCCATCGCGGTTGCCATCTTTCGCGATCACGCACGGCATCGCGAAACAATCCTGTTGGGGCAGCCATTCCTTTAGGAACGTGGCATCGTGCCGGCCCAAAAGTTGGAACACATCCGCGATGTCCAGGTCCGCGATTCGCCGTTCGAGATGTTCGCGCATCGAGCCTTCCCCGACGAGTTGCACCACGAAATCCCGGCGTTTTTTCGCAAGAATCCCCGCCGCCTCGACCAGCACGTGAAAGCCTTTGATCTCGACCAATCTCCCCGTCCCGGCGAAACGGAAGGGTTTGTGCGGGGCATGGGCTTTTGCATTGAACCCATCCACATCGATCCC